>CAYNZV010000071.1:0-22183 GCA_964401715.1 uncultured Gemmatimonadaceae bacterium
AACTATCGAATACCCCGCACCGACATCTTGATCCTCCAGCCGGGGGGAAGGTGGTGCTGACCTGATTGCGGTGTGTGTGGCGGGCGGGTGAGATGGTAATCTTCTCTTTTTACAGAAGCAGTATCTCCTTCAGCACCGGTCTTCTATTTTGTCTGGTGTCCTAAAAGACCCCATACTAACGAACCTGTCATCGTTCAGCGCAAAGGTTTCCTATGGTAACCCGAAGACGTATCTGTGGGATTCTATGGTGCCGTCAGTCCGGTTGGCAACGAACTGCGCTATATGGTATCAGGCCCGCGGCAGCCTCGATCAAGCCGGCGACAATGAGCTGGGCGTGTGCTATGCCGTGAGCTGTGATGGAATACAATGTGAGAAGTCTGAACTGGAATTGGTGGATACGGTAGCAAAAAAAACAACATTGTGGACATGTGCGGCGGCCGTTGTGTCGTCTGGAGCACTCCGGTCATATACGACCCCGACGACGGAGCGATAAGTCGCGACGACCGCAACCGGGAGAGTCGATAAACCCAACCGCGCCTTGATCGAAAAGGTGGCCCTACTGTGCGCCGGGTTTAGAACTCCCCGGAGCGTGATTCGTACCCCGTAGGTTTGCCCAAGGTGTAACCGCCGCTCATCACCCAGTGAGCGACCCATCTTACCAAGTTAGATGTTGAAACCGTCGGCCGGCCGAGCAACTCGAACAGCGCCGTCGCATTGCCAATGAGCGCGGTCTCGATTTCCCGGCCTTGAAATACGGGCTGCACATTCATGAACTGTCCTAGTTCCTCCGCGATGGTGCGCACCGATAGGACCTCCTCGCCGGTCATGTTGATCACTCGGGTGGGGGTGTCGCAAAGCGGGAACATCTGTCCTAGATAAGCATTGGCGTCCCCCTGCCAGATCTGATTCACATGCCCCATCTCCAGGTCGATGGGGGTGCGCGCCCAAATCCTTTGGGCCAGATCCAAGACGATCCCATAGCGCAATTCGCTGGCGTAGAACAGTCGGACGATCAAAAGCGGGGTGCCGTTTTGTAGAGCATAGTAAGCAGCCAGGCGCTCTCCTTCTAGGCGAGACAGGGCGTATTCGCCCACCGGTCCCACTGGATGGAATTCGTCCGCTCCTTGTCCAGTTACGGCAGTAAAAGGATAAACGTTGCCGGAGGAGAGGTAGATGATCTGCGAATCGGAAAATCGCTGCAGCACCCTTGCCGGCAGCAAGGCGTTGGCCGCCCAGGTAGCAGCTGGGTCGCCGGAACTGCCGAACTTGAAGCCGGCCATCAACACGACGTGGGGCGCATCGGGAAGCTTGCGGAGCCCTTCGTCATCGAGCAGGTCGCACGACACAGTTTCTATGCCCCGCTGCTCCAGCTCGCGCCGAGTGTTTGGATCTGAGAAGCGCGATACGCCCAAAACCTCGGCGCCCGCGCGTTTAAATAGCTCACCAAGAGTCGGCCCCATCTTTCCTGCAATGCCCAAAATCATCACCTTCCCCTGCAGTTTACCGACGGCATCGGTCACGGCCGGGGAGGGCATGGTCATTCGGTTGATGAGCTCGGCTTCTGTGTCGATGAAGTCGGTGGGATCGTTTGGTGGCATTGAGGCTGCAAATCGGTTGTGGCTGCTGCTTGCTACCAAGTCATTCAAGCAATTCTGGAGGTGGATAATGCCTGCAGCAATAAACGTAGTTTCCGACACGGTTCTTTCAAGCAGGGGATCGACCCGGGCGACGCTCTACAACTGGACCAACAAGATCATCACCCACGAAAACAAAACCTTTGTCACTTGGCAGGATTTCCTCGCCGCCAACCAGATCAAGACCTTGGACCGTAATACGGGCGAGTGGAGCGACACCGACACGGTGGGCTGTGGCATCGACAACCATTGCGGTCCCGCGTTGTCGATGGACAGCGAAGGGTTTCTGCACCTGGTCACCGGAGCCCATTCCCACACCCCTTTCCAGCATCGCAAAAGCCGGCATCCCTATGATCAGTCGGAATGGACACACTACCGGGCAACTGGCGTAAATTCCACCTACCCGAGTCTGGTCTGCGACCGCCAGGACATGCTGCATTTGACCTATCGTGGATGCGCCTTCCGTGCGTATTGGATGGAAAACGAGCCTGCCTCGCACCTGATGTATCAAAGAGCAGAAGCGGCCGGTGGTGAATGGTCGCTGCCGGTGGACCTGGTGCGTACCGAAGAGCCATTCGGTTACACCCAGTATGGAAACGCGTTGTGTATCGACCGGAAGAACCGGATCCACATGGTATTCTTCATGATCGAAGGATACCCGAAGGTACGGGGCCTTCGGGTCGGTTATATGCGCACCGAAGATGCCGGCCTGACTTGGCTGAAAAGCGACGGCGAGCGCACGCCGATCCCGTCCTGGAAGAAGACTTTCGAGGTGATCGAGGAGGTGGAGCAGGGCCACATTCGCACGTCAAACGTCGCCTGCGATCCCAACGACAATCCATACTTGGTGATCTTCGACCGGGAGGATGGGGATGGGTTACTGATGTGGCACGACGGCCAACTCTGGCATCGCCGCCTGCTTCTCGACGAGATCCGGCAGGTGCGCCCGCAAGGCTTTGTCGCCGCCGACGGTACCGTCGCTTTTGACCGCGATGGAGGGCTCTACGTCGCCCTGGCCACCTCGGCGAATCTGGGCGAATGGGGCGATTCTGGATCGGAGCTGGTCCTCTTGTTCTCGGACGACGGGGGGCAAAACTTTAAAGCGCGCCACATATCGGAGCCGGGAGATCAAGTTCCGTGCTGGCAGCCTTCGTTGGAGATGGTTTCCAGCTTTCACCAAGAAACGCCCGCAGTGCCGACTATGACCTGGACCCGGGGGGTGCGCGGTACGGGTCTGTTTTCGCGCGATTACTCAGAGGTCCATTTCACGATTCTGGATCGAGATTGAAGTCAACAGAGCTGCGGGTGCCGGGGCCGACTTCGGTTTCCGGCCCGGTTGAGTTTTGGTAGCAACTAGGTGCACTTGCTTGGCGGTATCAACTGCCGGCTCCAGATGCGGCGGTCCCCGGAGAAAGTTCAGTCGTTTCCTCTTTCACCAAGTCCCATTCGTGAAACCACATGGCGGTGGGGTAGTTGAGCGTGTCCGGCATCGGCCCAGTTTTGAGTCGTTTGCTCTTGGCCATAAGCACCAACGGGTGCAGCAGTGGAAAGTAGACCATATCTTCCCAGACCAGCTCCTGCATTTTCAAGTATAGTTCGCGCAACTCTTTTCGATCTGAGGTCGTGTCGACGCGGGCGGCAAGTGCATCCACTTCCAGATTGAGGTATCCGTAGGCGGCCTTGTGGGGCCCATCGCTGCGGAAATTCACCATGTTGAGAGGCAGGATATCGGTCCATCCGCCCACGTAGAAATCGAATTCACCGCGTAGCATTTGTTCGCTGAGGATCGCGGCTTCAACCGCTTCGACCTTTACGTCTACTCCTATTCGTCTCCAATAATCCTGGGCAATGGTAGCTAGGTCGAGGCGTATTCCGGCCATATCGATATCCCGCAAAACGATCTTCAGCGGCCGCGCGGGATTCCAGCCGGCCTCCTTCAACAACGCCTTCGACTTTTCCGGATCGTACTCCATACGCGGTAGACCCAGGTGGCGCCAGGTTGCGGCGGGCATCACTGTGACCGGAACCTCGGCGCCTCCATACGCACCGAAGATGCCTTGAGAAATGGCTTCTCGATCGATGGCATGGAAGAGGGCGCGGCGCACGCGGACGTCTTGAAGGTTGGGCAGCGAGACGTTCAATCTGATGACGGCGTTGGAGTTGCTGCGCAGGGGCACAATCTCCATGTGGGGTAAAGCGTCGATTTCGGCTGCCGCAGAAGGCGTGGGAGGGAACCCAAGGTCCAACTGATTGTTTATCGCGGCTAGGGCCTCATCCTTGTCGTGAAAAATGACCTCGTCGATCCTCGGTCTCCCGCGGTGATAGGCATCATACGCCTCCAGTCGCAAGAACTGATAAGGTTGAGTCTCCACCAGTTTGAACGGTCCAGTGCCGACTGGTCCTGGATCGCGCCAGATCTTGTGACCCTCCATCTTGCTGCTTTTGCCCACGATATCGAGCTGGTGTTTTGGCAGGATGGATACGATGCCGACGTTCCAGAGGAAAAAGGGAGCTTGCCGCGTCAGCTCGAAGCGGATCGTATGGTCATCCAAAACCTGAAGCCCGGAGATCTTTTTGGTCTTCTTGGCGCGGTAATCGTCAAAGCCAACGAGAAGATAGAATTGGCCCAGACCGACCGGCGCGATGAGGTAACCATCCAAGATAGTAAGAAAGGTGGCTTCGACGTCGTGTGCGGTGAATGGTTTGCCGTCGTGCCAGCGCACATCTCGGCGCAGGTAGAACGTGTGCGTGAGTCGGTCCGATGTGGATTCCCAATGAGTTGCGAGATTTGGATACTGCGGCTCGTGTTGAAGGTTGTTGTCGAGCAGACGGTCAAAGACAAACCACCAGGTGGGCCAGTGGCCGTCATTGCGGTGACTATACGGGGGCGGGGTCCAGACCTCGTTGAGCAATCGTAAACGTATCTGAATGCTCTTTTTTTGAGGCTGAGTATTGTCCGCCTCCAGGACACAACCGGCCAACATAAGGCAGATCAATGCGATCACTGATCGCACGAACTTGAACCGGCTCAATAGCCGGCACCGGTCCGGCGATTTGGGTGGATCATACCGGGTCAATTACTCATCGTCGGTGAGATCTTCCGTCGGCGTCGGGCCCACTACATCCCATTCGTGAAACCGCATCGCCGTGGGATAGCCGATGGTATCGGGCATGGGTCCGAGCTTGAGCCGCTTGCTTTTTGCCATCAAACCGAGTGGATGAATAATCGGGAAGTAGACCACGTCGTCCCATATTAGCTCCTGCATCTTCAGATATAACTCACGGAGCTCTGCGCGATCGGAGGTGGTGTCAATGTGGGCGGCAAGGGCGTCCACCTCTCGGTTAAGATATCCGTACGCGGCCTTGTGATGCCCGTTACTGCGAAAGTTAACTATGCTCAAGGGTAGCATCCCGCCCCAACCCCCGACGTAGAAATCGTACTCACCACGTAGCATTCGCTCGCTCAGAATTGCTGCTTCTACTGCCTCCACCTTCACGTTCACCCCTACGCGTTTCCAGTAGTCTTGGACGATGGTGGCCAGATCGAGGCGGATCCCAGCCATATCGATGTCCCGCAACACGATGGTCAGGGGGCGCGAGGGATTCCAGCCGGCCTGTTCCAACAGCGCTTTCGCTTTTTCCGGATCGTATTCTATACGGGGCAGGTCGAGGTGACGCCAGTTCACGGCGGGCATCACCGTTACCGGTACCTCGGCGCCGCCAAAAGTACCGAAAATGCTCTGGGAGATAGCCTTCCGATCGATGGCGTGGAAAAGAGCGCGGCGTACGCGTACGTCCTTAAGCTCTGGGAGCGAGATGTTCATGGACACATGGGCGTTGGAGTTGGTTTGCAGCGGCACGATCTCCATGTGGGGAAGGGTGCCGATCTCTGCGGCAGCGGCAGGCGTCGGAGGGAACCCCAGATCGAGCTGATGGTTGATCGCTGCTAACGCCTCGTCCTTGTCGTGAAAAATTACCTCGTCGATCTTCGGCCTTCCATGATGGTAATCGTCGTAAGCTTCGAGACGCAGGAACTGAAAGGGCTGGGTCTCCACCAGCTTGTACGGTCCGGTGCCGACAGGACGGCGCCAGATCGGGTGTCCTTCAACCTTGCTGCTTCTGCCCACCACATCCAACTGATGTTTGGGCAGGATGGAGATGATGCCGACGTTCCAGAAGAAGAAGGGTGATGGTCGCGTCAATTGGAAGCGGATGGTGTGTTCGTCCAAGACCTGGAGTCCTGCGATCCTGTCGGTCTTTTTCGCACAGAATTCATTGTAGCCGACCAGATTGTGGAATTGCCCCAGTGCTTCAGGCGAGATCAGATATCCATCCAGAATGGTGAGAAAGGTGGCTTCCACATCGCGGGCCGTGAACCGCGCGCCGTCGTGCCAGCGCACGTCGCGGCGCAGGTGGAAGGTGTGGATGAGTCGATCTGCCGTCGATTCCCAGTGGGTGGCCAGGTTGGGATATGCTGGTTTGTGCGAGACGTCGTTGTCGAGCAGGCGGTCGTAAACGAACCACCAGGTCGGCCAGTGGCCGTCATTGCGGTGATTATAGGGGGGCGGTGTCCACACCTCGTTGAGCAACCGCAAACGTATCTGGATGCTCTTCTTTTGCGGTTCGGAGTCTTCCGCCTGCAGATTACAACCGCTCAGGTGGGCGCCAAGGAAAACAAGTGCCGCAAGCAAAATACCTGCTCGACTAGCAACACGCCGATGCAGCTGATTACGTATATAAATATTACTTCCCCTGCTCGAGGCTCTGTGGTTGCACCGAACGATTTGTGCAAAAGAGCGGGATGACAGCGGGCTCAATACGGTCCTTCATTCTTCCACCAGCGGACGCCCTGCCCGCGGCCGGCGGAGCAAACGGCGAGATCGAGCCGACCATCCCCATCCAGATCTGCCAGGACTGGTTGGCTGATTCTGTCCCAGTTTTCTTTCAGCAGTTGCATTTGCCAAGGTCCCCGGGGATCGCCTTCGTGCTTGAAGAGAGCCAGCTGGCCTTCGCCATGGGATGTAGCTACCACCTCCAGCTGTCCATCACCATCGATGTCGCCAGCTACGGCTTCGAAAGCCCCAGCCAGTGTGCCTATGAAATGTTTTTCCCAGGTTCCTCTACAAGCGTCTTTGTTCTCGTACCAGACGATCGATCCCTCGTTGGTGCTCTGCTCGCCGGCTAGGGCCATGACCACGTCAACAACGCCATCCCCGTTCATGTCCGCGGGATGCCCGTGATACGGCCTCGGCGACTCGTCGATTATGTGCTTTCGCCAGCTTAACCCCTCACGGTTTTCGTACCAAACAACCTGGTTGCCGTTGCAGGCGGTTGCGAGCAAGTCGAGTTTGCCATTCTTGTTGAAGTCGGCAAAACATACGGCGCGCGCTTCGGCCATGTCGCTGTCAATGATGTGGCGATCCCAGATCCCACTGCGGCGTTTGAAGCAGCAGATATCGTTGCCGATACACCACCCGGAAGCGGCGATCTCTATCTCTCCATCCCCATCAAGGTCGGCCGCGGCGACGTCGTACGCCCCCGGCAGTTCACCCTCCGAGATATAATAGTCCCGCCACGATGCTGCATCTCGAGGGTCGCCATCGTATTCGAAGCAGACGAGGCAGCCATTGATGTTGTCGACCGAAACGATCTCAGCACGACCGTCCCCGTCGATATCGAGAGCTACGTGACGTTCCAGCCATTCGCAGCCCCGTCTGTGGATCTCATGGCGGGTAAAACCTCCGCGGCCATCGTTTTCAAACAGATCGATACCGCCGTTGATATCGGTGAGCACTAGATCGGGGCTGCCCCCACCTGTCAGATCGGCTGTGCAAACGCCGTAGGTGTAAGTGTATCCGTCCTGGATCAGATATTCGGAGAAGCGGATTAGATCGGCCACCTACTAGACTCCTGGTCTACGGAGATTGGGGGCGGGTGAAACGGTTGTCACCCATGGCGAAGTATCTGTCCATCCGCTTGAAATAGGTATCTTCCCACCACTGAGGACCGTAATCTGTCTGCTCCGCCGGCAGGTGCCAGTGGCGCACGGTGACTGTGGTGCCATCGCCGTGAGGGCAACCGATGCCGCCGTAATTGGCTCCGGTGTGGAGTACCAGTTCTACCCGCGAAGGGCTCGCTGTGGCCGCAACGCCGGAGTTCGCCAGCCACTGCTGCAGCACCCGGTGATACGGCTCCACCTTCAGGTTCATGCCGGTGACGTGGCCATCGAGAAGGCTGAACGCCTGGTCTGCAGAAGCACCGATTTCAGCATTAGCGCCAGTTATGGCAGTATGTTCCCTGCTGTCCAACCAGGAATCGAAAAGTCGTTTGGGCGAAGCTCGCACCACACGGCGGACTTCGTAGGTTGGTGCCATTGTCATGAGTAGATCGTCAGTGGCTATTAAAGGCCAATAACGGCTACAGACGGCACGTGTGCGCCTCGTTGTGGGGCAACAATGCGGCGGCGTGGGATGCGCTCATCCGTCGTCGGCAAGAACGTTCTTGCTGTCGATATCGCCGCAGTTCTCCTTGACGATATCCTTGATGGTTTCGTAGGGGGCCATAGAAGCCATTTCCAGCGTCTCCGGTGACAAACGCTCGCGGATCTCAGGGGAGAACGGTTCGAAGGAACCGCCCACGTTGTACTGCAGGTTGTAGCGCATGATCAAAAAACGCCGATCCCGATCCAGCGGTTGCCAGTCGAGAACGCCGTGAATCAGCCGTTCCGAGATGATAACTACGTCGCCGGCCCGGGGAGTGATGTTGTCTACGCCGGGAGCGACATAATCTGCCACGAATCCGTCGTAATAAGTGCCGGAGTAGAAATAATCCCTCGGGAAAGGAAAATTGCTCTTATGTGACCCCGGAATGACCACCAGGCCGCCATCTCCTGGGAAGACGTCGGTGAGGTAGAAGAAGAAGATGAAATCCGTACAGCGGATCTTTCCGTTTTCGATGTAGTAACGCCGGGTGTCCGGCTGTTTGCCCACTGACCAGCCGGCGTGCATTGGGTGAAAACAATGTTTGTGGTTATTGAAGCCGAGAGTGCCGCCGCCGAAACGTGGCCGGTAATTGGTGAACTCCATCATGATCGGCCATGTAGTGGGATGTATGACGAGTTTCTCTAACGCTTTGTCAAACGCAAAGCCGTTCTGGTAACCGGTTACGTCCTTGCGTTCCAGATCGGCTCCAAATCCCGGTGGCCACTCTTCAGGCGGCATGGAGATATAGCTATTCGCTGCTACCTGTGCGTTGCGGAGTTCCTCACCGCTGAGGGCATTTTCCACGTGCAGGTATCCGGTTACATCGAAGAAATATCGCTGCTCCGGTGTCATTTTTGCCTCCAATCGAAACGACTGATCGTTCCAACGAAGGGTATCTCAACACCAAGGTCAAGCGTCGCGGGCGTAAACTCGGGCTATCTATGTGTAGAATGCCTATATTGCCCGACCGTAAAACGGTTACGCTATTGTAAAGGGAGATACCATGAACCGACCGCCCGAAGCATACGTTTTGGTCAGTGAAGAGAAGTTGCTGGAATTTTCCAACGCCTGTTTCCAGAAGGCTGGCCTCGATGCCGACCATGCCGCGCTCATTAGCCGATTCTTGGTGAATTCTGACCTCCGCGGTGTCCGCACCCACGGAACCGCTGCGATGAATCGCTACTGCGAGAGCTTCGAAAATGAAGCTCATAATCCTCATCCGAGCCTCTCCATTTTGAGCGAAACGCCGACAACCGTTGTCGTCGACGGCGACGGCTCCCTCGGATATTTGCCGATGGCGAAAGCAACCGAGGGCGCGATTTCCAAGGCGAAAAAACTGGGGTTGGGTATGGGCATCGCACGCAACATCGGTCATTACGGTTCGGCCGGGCATTATGCGCGCATGTGTATGGAAGACGGGTGTATCGGTTTTTCGGTGCAGGGGTATCACGAACTGGGCAATGCTGGCGACCGTGGTGAGAAACCGCAGATTGGTTATTTCGGCAATCCGCCGATCTGTTTCGCGATACCGGGAAAGGACGGACCACCGCTGGTTTTGGATGCCGCTACCCGTATTCTTGCCGATTACCAGACTGGACCCGAATTCGACAAGCTGTTGGATTTTATCCCGGCCGCTTTCTTCAAGAGCATGGGCTACACGGCGGTGGCTGGTCTTCTGGGTGGTGCTCTCACCGGTTTCAACCTTCCAGAGGGAGATGCCATTCGTGCTCGCTGGCCGGATGCGGCCAAGGGTGGGATGGTGCTGGCCATTCGCATCGACTCCGTAATCCCCGAGGAGGTCTTTCGCGCCGAAGTGGACCGCCTTGTCCATGACGTGCGCGAGACCCACGAGCCGATGCCGGGGACGGATCGGCCGCTATTGCCGGGCGCGATCGAGGAAGAGCGTTTCGAGATGCATCGCCGGGACGGAATCCGCTACGGTGAAAACGAGCAGGCCGAGGCGCGCCTAGCCAGTGAGCGACTTGGGGTGGCGTTGCCTTGGGACTGATGGTTTTTGCGACGTGAATGTCGCCGCGTATAGAAGCTCGGTGACGAATCCTGGCGGTTATCGACAACTGACGAGATTCGCCCGTATCAGGAACTGCAGGACAACATGGAACAGCCAGGTCGGTGCTGTGCCCAGTCGGGGCGTTTTGCGGCGAATTCTTGCTTTTCAGGTTGTTCGTCGTAAGGCCGGCGCAGCAACTCGAGTAATTCCTCTACCAATGAATTATCACCTTCATCTGCTTTGTCGATAGCCAGCTGTGCCAGATAATTCCGCAACACATATTTCGGATTGACGGCGTTCATGCGTTTCACGCGCTCGACGTCGGGTGTGCCGTCCCGCCGTACCCGCTCCTGATAACGACGAATCCAGTTGACGATCCGCATTCGCGAGTCGTCGTTTAGCTGGTCTGGGGTGTAGTAGGCGTCCATCAACGGTGCCATCAAGTCAGTCGCTGATATTTGCGGGGACGGCGCCGGTTGCACCCCGACCTCGGAGAGGTTGCGAAAAAAAATCGTCATGTCGGTTTCGGTCAATTGCAGGACCTCCAATAGCTCAGAAACCAACTCGGCGTCGGTCTCTGGATCGAAAGCGTCCAATCCTAGCTTGGTCGCCATCATTGCCTGCCACGACCGGTTGTATTGATCCTGATAGCTATCGAGAGCTGCCTGCAGCGGTTCCACCTGATCCATCAAGGGCGCCAGGGCGTTGGCAAGCTGAAACAGGTTCCACAAGGCGATCTGCGACTGGTGCCCAAAACGATACCGCCGGCCGCCGGCGTCGGTGGTGTTGGGGGTCCAGTTGGGATCATAATCCTCAAGCCAGCCATACGGACCGTAGTCGATGGTAAGTCCCAGGATTGACATGTTGTCGGTGTTCATTACCCCATGCACGAAGCCGACGCGCATCCAGTGTACAATCATCTCGGCAGTGCTGTGACACACCTCGTTAAATAACGCTGCATATGTTTCAATCGACGGCTCACCCAGATGGGGAAAGTCCATCTTCACGGTGTAGTCCAATAGTTTTTTAAGCACGTCGAGTTCGCGCCTCGATGTGAAGATCTCGAAGCTACCGAAGCGAGTGAACGATGGGGAAACGCGGCAAACAATTGCACCTCGTTCCGACTTCGGGTTTCCATCGTAGAACATGTCCCGTATCACCTGGTCTCCGGTGGTCACGAGACAAAGGGCACGTGTGGTGGGCACGTTCAAGTGATACATCGCTTCACTGCAGAGAAATTCTCGCACTGACGAGCGCAAAACGGCAAGGCCGTCGGCGGTGCGCGAGTAAGGCGTCGGGCCGGCGCCCTTCAACTGCAACGCCCAACGCCGGTTGTCGCCATTGACCGTTTCGCCGAGGTTGATAGCGCGGCCGTCTCCCAGCTGTCCTGCCCAGTTGCCGAACTGATGGCCGCCGTAGCAGGTGGCATACGGATCCATGCCTGCGAGGATCCGGTTGCCGGCGAATACCTGCACAAACTCCTCGCTGTGACAGGTTTCTTCATCCAGACCCAAATCCGACGCCACTTCGTGAGCGTAGGCGACCATTGCCGGGTTCGGCACCTGAACGGGCAATACCCGAGAATAGCAAGCTGCTGAGACCTGCCGCCGGTAGTTTTCAGCCACCGGATCAGCAGGCAGCTCGCAGGTGAAGCGATTGTCGAATCGTAACCTATCCAAATGTGTGGCCGATCAAATAATTCGATCCTATGTTTGTCTATACATGGAGTATATTGAAGGGCAACCAACGGTCAACGACCGGTTTTTACAAGGAGAATTCTAGGACGATGCATCTTGGGTTGAAATTCAAGCTTCCCGATCTCACTGAGCACAATCTGCGTTTTGCGCAACAACTGAGCGTCACCCATATCGTTCTTCATAGTCCTTCGTTGCTGGAAAATGGCGCGTTGGGATATGACAAGTTGAAACAAACGCGGGAGTTCATCGAGTCATTCGGGCTCCAATGGGCGGCTATTGAGAGTCTGGCAACAAAGCACTGGCCGGCGATCGTGGAGGCTGGACCGCAACGCGATGCCGGCATTGAAAACGCCTGTATCTCGATCGAGAACATGGGCAAGGTGGGGATACCGATTCTGGGTTATTACTTCTCGCTTCGGGGTGGGGGGCACTGGCGTGCCTATGACAATGGAGGTGGACGGGGAGACGCCGACATCAAGAGCTTCGACTTCGACAGGATCAAGAACGCGCCACCGGGAAGGGAGGCGCCGGTCAGCGTCGAAGAGATGTGGGAGCGACTAGCCTATTTCCTCGAACGCGTGGTTCCGGTTGCGGAAGAGAATGAAGTCAAGCTAGCAGCCCATCCGAACGACCCGCCGGCGGAGATGATGATGGGGGTCGGGAACATGCTGACTAGTCACGAGGCAATGCAAAGACACATCGACCTGGTGCCGAGTCCGAACAACGGATTGGAATTCTGTCAGGGAACCGTCGCTGAAATGGGGCCGGATGAGACCATCGAAGCGATTCGGCGTTTCGCCTCGCAGGACAAGATCTTCTATGTCCACTTTCGCAACGTTCGCGGACAGTTTCCGAAGTTCGACGAGGTGTTTATTGACGAGGGCGACGTCAACATGATTGCCGCACTCAAGGCCTACAAGGACGCCGGATACGATGGTATCATCACGCCTGACCACTCACCGCGCGTTGTCGACGATACACCCTACCACCATCGTGGCCGCGCCTTCGCTCTTGGTTACATTCGCGCCGCGATGCAAGCTCTGGACACGCTCAGCTGAGCTACTGACTTGGTCCGTGTGATTTTGCACTAATCCTCCGCCAAATGTGGTCATTACGTATCAGGTCTCAAGGCTTGAAGCTCAGCGTACGCGTACGCGCTTCTTCTGCTTTGCTGCTTTATAGGCCGCATCGCTGAGTTTGGCCACCCGCAAGGCAAATTCAGGAGGTTCGTAACCTCTGCCGCCGTTTCGGATCCATCGAAGCATGGCGCCGTCAGGTGTTTCTTCCCGGATGCGTTTCGGGATCGAGAGTGGTTTGCCATTGAGCATTGCCGCTCCCGCCCGCCATTGGTGCAGTTGCAACACCAGGACGCCATTGGTTCCGTGAATGGCCAGCCTCTCATCGTGGTACATGGAACAGCCCACGTAACTGAGTGCCAGCTGTTCGCTGTTTTTGCACACCCCGCTGACCACCGTGTTGATGTCCACCGGTTTGTCACGGCAGTCGACGAATGCGGACACCTCTACCGGCGCGACTCCCGTCAACCAAAGGGCTGCAGCGGTGAGGTGGCTTCCGGTGTCCATGAACATGCCGCCCCCGGCCAACTCCGGCACGTGCCGCCAGGCACCGGCACGGCCCCAGTTCTGTGTGACGTAGCCGATTACGGAAAGGATATCTCCCAGCTGTCCCTTATTTATGATCTCTCGAGCTCGTACATAGATGGGGTCGAAGTGGCGCTGGTAGGCTAACTACTAACAGGCGATTCCTTTTATTGGCGAGCTCGATCAGCTTCCTGGCGTGGTTTCCAGAGACAGTCATCGGTTTTTCGACCAGCACATGTGCTCCGTGTTCCAATGCTGCACGGGTTTGCAGGAAATGAAAAGCATGGGGCGAGCTGATCCACACCGCGTCCAGTTCCTCCCGGCGCAACATCTGTTGATGGTCATGATAATACGGCGCGGAAGTACCCCAGTCCTCCAGAAGTGTTTGTGCCTTCTGTTCGACCACGTTGACCACCGCTCCCAGCTCGACTGCCCCATCCGCCTTCAGGCGCCGCAGGTGGCCGTGCATGTTTCCGCCGCAACCTACCAGACCGATTCGTAATTTCTTCCTCGCCATTTCATTCTGCTTCTAATCAGACAGACATCTCATTGCGCAGCATGGCCGATAAGTCGTCGAGCTCGTTGATGAGTTCCTGATCAAGCTCCAAACCCACAGCCCCGATCGCGTCGTCCAGTTGCTCGACTGTGTCGCTGCCGGATATGGCTACAGAGACCTCCGGGTGTGATAACAACCACGCTAGGGACAGCTGCGCGGGACTTTTGCCTATCCTGGCTGCGCTTTTGAGCACGGCCGAGACTATGTTGCCTACCTGTCCGGCCATCAATGCCGGGTAGGCATCCCTGTGGATCGTTGCCCACAGAGAGCCTTTGGGGGCGGGCTCGCCGGGCTTGTAGAAACCGCTGAGCAGGCCGACAGCAAGCGGGCTGTAGGCCATGAAACCCAAACCAAATTTGCGCACCGCACCGAAAAGTTCCTGCTCCGGGCCGCGGGTCAACAGGTTGTACTCGTTCTGCACGCAGATGAAGGGCCTTGCCTTGAGCCGGTCCGCCACCCACAGCGCGTGGCACACTTGCCAGGCCTGGAAGTTGCAGCAGCCGACGTAAAGCACCTTCCCGTGGCGAACCAGGTCGTCCAATGCCCTGACCGTCTCTTCGATCGGCGTGGTCTCGTCGAAACCATGCGCCAGATAGACGTCGATATGGTCGGTCTGCAGGCGTTGAAGGGAATCCTCCACGGCTCGCATCACGTGGTATCGGGAACCGCCGCTGTCGTTGGGACCGTCGCCAACGGGACTGGTGAACTTCGAGGTTATTACAACCTCGTGACGCCTGCCCTTAAGCACCCTCCCAAGAATTTGCTCCGATACCCCACGATATCGTCGATCGTCCATCACGCCATAGATGTTGGCGCAGTCGATCAGGTTGATGCCGCGGTCGATGGCATGGCTGATCAAACGTTCCGCTTCAGCCTGATCGCCTTGGCCCCGTAATCCCAGGCCCAGGGCGATGCGACTGACTTTCACGCCCGCTCTGCCGAAATTCACGTATTTCATTTACAGACGTTACCTCGTGTTGGTTTTCTTCATTTTGGCCAACGAAGATAATCAACTTTTGCCCTGCTGCCGCACCCGATCTTAATAGTTGCTTGCGTAAGCCGCCGTCCTGGTCTATCCTGATCGCCCCACGCTAATATTTCAGGAGATTTTAAATGATCGTTGATCGGCTCGAGAACGCTTCCCATTACTACGGACTTGGGGAACGATTCCAAACTGCATTTGAATACCTCCAAACCACAGATTTCGCTACTCTGGAAGAGGGCGAATATCCGATCTCTGGCAAAGAGATCTATGTTGTTCTCGCCCGCCGTCCCGCACGTGATCGCAGTAAGGCTCAGTTCGAAGCGCACCGACGCTTTGCGGACATTCAATACATGGTCGAAGGCTGCGATCTTATGGGATACGCAACGGTCGACGAGATGGAGGTGACTCGGGAGTACGATTCCGAGGATGATGCCTTTCTCGGGAATGCTGATGGCGATTTTTTGCGCGCAGCGCCCGGTTTGTTTTTTCTGTTCAATCCCCAGGATGCCCACATGCCCTCGATCAAAGGGAACAACACCGACCCGGAAACACTCAAGGCGATTGTCAAGGTGCTTCTCGACTAATCAGGCAGTCAGCGAAAGGAGAAAACAATGACAACATCAAAGCCCGACACGGTGGTGATTGTCGGTGCCGGCATCGCCGGGTTATGCACCGCCTTCCATGTCAAGGAAAAGGGAGTCACGCGAGTGGTGTTGCTCGATAAAGGCAAAATCGGTAGCGGTTCGAGCCGCAGGTCGGGAGCAGTCAACACCATGCTAATGTCCACCGAAACCGGCACCAGAGCGCGTTCGATTACCATGGATATCTTCGAGCGCTTCAGCAAAATTCTCGACAACTATTCGTTTCATCAGGTGGGCTGCATGTCCATCAATAACGAGCAGCAGTACAAAGAGGGGGAGCACGAGCAGGAGATATATCGTCGCTGCGGAGCTAAGTTCGAGATTCTCGGCCCCAGGGATACGGAAAAACGTTATCCTGCGCTTCGCTTGAAAGAGAATGAGATCTGTGTGCTGGATCTACGTGGCGGATGGAACGAACCGGATACCTATATCGCTGCCTTGTCGGCAAAGATCCGGGAAATGGGCGTCGAGATTATAGAAGACGATCCTGTAGAGGAGTTCATCCAGGAAGATGGCGCAGTGAAAGGGGTGCGGGCGCGCACAGCGGGAGAGCTACGCGCTGATGCGACAGTTTGTACGCTGAACGCTTGGGCGAATTCACTAATGACTGGCGTCGGTCAACCGATCCCGGCCCACAACTATGTTCACGAACGCTTCATGTCGGCCCCTTTCGAGACAGTGCCAGATATTCCCGCCACCAACGACAATGCCTGCGAGGTCTACTACCGACCAACCGAGGACAACCGTCTGCTCTTCGGTACCGGTGCGCACGAGCCAGTGCGGTACACTATGCCTGGAATCGATTTCAACTATTCGCAGCTGGAATTGCACCCTGCACCCGAGTCGTTCATCAGAAATGCAATCCGCGAGCGTCTGCCGATCATGGAAAGAGTCGAACTGGAGCAGCATCGCATCGGACTGATCAGCATGACGGCGGATACCTTGCCCAACATTGGCCCAGTGGGTGCTCTTCCCGGGCTCTACCTGGGATGCAACTTCAATTCGGGCGGCTTCGGTTATCATGCCGTGGCTGGCCTGTTGTTATCCGAGTTCATCGTGGACGGTCAGACTCGCATTGACGTCACTGAGTTTTCGCCAGACCGGTTCAAGGATATTGATGTGGAGGCCTATCTGGCAGAAGACCGGAAATACAAAGACGCGTGGCGGCCGGCGCCGACAAATAAGGACCGCGAGAAACCGCTTGTTCGACGGTTTTGATCTGACCTCGAACCCCGCCGCCCAACGCCCCCCGAGTTAACTAACGTGATTCTGAGCGTTCCAGCGAAGGGTAGCCGACGTCGCAGGGGCGCGATACACGAGCAGCGGGAGGCCCAAGCCAATATTCGGTTTGTTTGACTGTGGATTATATCAAGGAGCAAGAATGAAAACAGGTAATCTATACGACCCTGGACTGCACCTTTTTCTGGACGATTTCGAGGTACAGGATCATCCCGGCTTCATACGCAAGATACAGCAACCGGAACGGGTAGGAGATGGACCCGTTTTGAGGCCGGATCGCCCGTGGGAAGGGATAGCGGTGCAGATGTGGGGTAGCGCGTTGTACGACGGCGAAGAAGAGCTCTTCAAGATGTGGTACTACTCCGTCAACGCGGAACTTTACAACCGCGACCGCACCGGTTTGTACATCTGCTACGCCACCTCCAAGGACGGCCTGAATTGGGACAAACCCGAACTCGGGATCGTGGACAGTGATGGATCCACGGCGAACAACATCGTTTACCCACCGCCGGGGCCTGCCTATGATTCCGATCCCTGGGGTGTGGTCAAAGACGACAACGAGCCGGATCCACAGAAACGCTACAAGATGCTGGTCTACCAGCAGCGTCCAACTCCGGGTGCTCCAGTCTTCGACGAGGTGGGGATGACTCGGGAGGAGAAGAACGAAGCCAGGAAACACTTGCTTCTTGCGATCAAGGATAACGTGGGCGGTTATCCGCTGTTTTCGCCGGACGGTATACGTTGGACCCAGGGTGAGCAGATCTGCGTGCCGCGGGCGGGCGATGGCGGCACGCTGGTCTACGATCCGATGCGACAGCGCTATATTGCCACGTCGAGGCGTTACGGCACGGTGCTCGATCACTTCGTCATCGAGTGGAAGAAATACAGACGTGTAATTTCCATGTGTACCAGCGAGGATTTTGTCGACTGGACAGCGCAGAAAACCGTCATCAAACCGGACGATTTCGACGATTCGCGGGATCAGTTCTACGTGATGACACCTTGTGTTTACGGTAATCAGTACATCGGTTTTCTCGGTCCACAGCAAGTGGCGACCGAGCTTGGCCCTACCCAGTTGGTTTCCTCCAGAGATCTGGATCACTGGGAGCGAGTTGGCACGCGGGAAGAATTCCTCTCGGTGGGTTCCCCGGGAAGCTTTGATGCCGCATGGGCGACCATCGCGCCAGCATCCCCGGTGTTGGTGGATGATGAGCTTTACTTATGGTATAACGGACGTCCCCAAGCTCACGGCACGGAAGGGATGTTCAAAAGTTATATCGGCGCGGTGAAGCTGCGCAGAGATGGTTTTGTGGCGCTTCGATGCGGTATACAAGGTGCCGAATTGATGACTGAACCGGTAACGGTCTCGGGGAAGAAGCTGTACCTGAACGCCACATCCCTGTTCGGTAAGGTTACGGTGCGCATCGTCGACGACATCGACGTGCCGGAAGGATACGATCTGGACGACTGTAACGGACTGGATCGCGGAGATTCCACCAGTCGCGAGATTACCTGGGGTGACGAGTGCAGAGATCTGTCGCAATTTGCTGGCTGTAAGGTACGCTTGCACATTCGAGCTTCCAATGCAACAAGCCTGTTTTCCTATCGATTTGCCGACTCTTGAGCCCAACTTCAATTGGGGCCAATAAGCACCCGCCGTGTGTGCGCTTTTACCGGACCATTAAATATCGCGTCTAAGATTTGACTTAGCTCAAATTCCTAAAGCATCACGTTGATGCGTTGGTTTCTTTCGACCGAACCGATGAGTATCCCCGTGGTAATGGTCAAACATACTTTGTCTACATTGGCATCTGTCTCTGTCCGCACAAGTCATAATTTATCTACATAGCTGGTAAGAGGTCGATGGCAAATCAATTATTGGTTTTGGTAGTTTTCGCCTCCATAATACCTGCGAAGGCGTACGGGGATATTCCAGTAAACTATTTTTCAGGCATTACACTGAAAGCACCCATCCCCGAAACTTTGCACACGGGCTCGGGCGTGCGTATAAGTGGAACCGTAGATGATCCAGAGATCAATGAGATCAGATTCTACTTTTTCCATTCCGAAAAGGAAGGTTACATACGTTTTTCCTTTGACGTGGTCGATGGTCGTTTTGACCGAGATTTCTTTTTTAGTCACGACCAAGTCGGCGTCTATGACTTGTCTGTTTTTACCAAGCAAGAAGGGGTGGGCTCACGTCACCAGGGTGAAGTTTCCGACATTCAAATTATCCAAGGTGAGGGCGTATCCCTGCTGCCGGCACGATATTTTAATGGATTGACCTTGGATGCTCCTTTGGCCTTAGAATTCAGCACGGGCTCGGCCGTGCGCATAAGTGGAACCGTGGCTGATCCAGAGATCAATGAGATCAGCTTCTATTTTTTCTATTCAGAAAAGGAAGGTTACATACGTTTTTCCTTTGACGTGGTCGATGGTCGTTTTGACCGAGATTTCTTTTTTAGTCACGACCAAGTCGGCGTCTATGACTTGTCTGTTTTTACCAAGCAAGAAGGGGTGGGCTCACGTCACCAGGGTGAAGTTTCCGACATTCAAATTATCCAAGGTGAGGGCGTATCCCTGCTGCCGGCACGATATTTTAATGGATTGACCTTGGATGCTCCTTTGGCCTTAGAATTCAGCACGGGCTCGGCCGTGCGCATAAGTGGAACCGTGGCCGACCCAGAGGTCAATGCCGTCATATTTTTCTTCAGTCCTATTGAGGACGGCGATCGCATAAACTTTTATTTCGATGTAGTTGAAGGCCGATTCAAACGCGACATTTTTATTGGTCATGATCACTCCGGCACCTACAATCTCGAATTCTGGGTCGTCCTGAGAGACAAACGCCGCATTAGCAGGCGCCGAAAAGATGTCGTTGGTCCGGTTACGATTAATAAGGGCGCCGGTGTATTCACATTGCCTCGCAACTTTCTTCATCACCTTGTTCTAGATCATCCTCTATCGTCCGAAATAGCCGTAAATGCGTTATTCCTGCTCCAAGGAAATTTGGATGCAACTGTTCGTGACATAATAATCGTGCTGGAATCGGAGACCGCGAGGCGAGTGATCAAAGGGGCTATAGAAGGGGGCCGCTTTAGTCTTCCTTTGCGTCTACGGGCAGCCGAGGTTGGTGCAATAAATCTTAGGGTAACGGGTAATTATCGCGGCGACTTTGCCCATGAGTTTGGTGAGATTAACATTAGAGGTGTAGACCATGATTTGCCGGTTCTTGAACTCGGGGTAATCTCCCTAAGTCTGCTGCCCGAAGAAAATGGTATTATTCCCGTAAATAACCGCGGCGTGGTTCCCTTGGAACTATATTCACCGGTCGTAGAAGGTCCATTTGAGGTATTAGGTTACCCCACTTTCGTCTCTCCGGGAGACCGCGGCGAGATTGAAATCGCTTATCACGGAAGCGGCAATGAGAGTGGCGTTGCGACCGTTGTGAGTAATGACCCATTGCGACCCTCAGCGAAAGTCGCTCTAAGTGGCTTGAGGCCGGTAGATCGGACTATAAATCTGCAGCATATACGATCGGGGTCCGATGGCATGCTCTCCATTCCTTGGAATTTCTCCAATGGAAACTTTGCATTAGCACTCTACTCGGCACAAGTAACTGGTCTCGACACCGGTGCAGTATACTCCTTTTCAATCGGCGGGACGACACCGCCCGCTAAAATTATAGCGGCACCTGATAACATGAGTGCCCGCGATGAGTTCGAGATGATATTGAGGCATCAGGAACACGAATTAGCTTCTCGCATTCTTGAACGCGGCTGGCGCGCTGCCAAGCCGGTACAAGCTAACTACAGGATGGGCGATACCCGCAACTTTATATTTTCAACTGGTACCATGCCCACACAGTATCTACAGGCCACCGTAGTAGCTGAAAATGAAAAAGTCGTAGCCTTTGTCCAAGATGATCTCAAGCCCGATTCAGCAAATATTGATGACGATCAAATTTTGCAAATGATTAACTTGTTCAAGGATGATATGGACGTAGTGATTAGTATGTTTGGTAAGCCATCAGACGTCGATGGTGACGGCAAGGTGTTGCTGCTATTTACCCACTTAGTCGATGAAAGGGGCTCTGTGGCTGGGTTCTATCAGGCCAGTTCGGTACTGTCAGTAGAAAATGGGGGTAATGGAAATCAATCCGATATGATGTTTATATCCCCAACTCAAGGTCTTTCTTTCTACCGATCATTATTGGTCCACGAATTTCAGCACCTCATAAACTTTAACCAGCATGTTATAGTGCGTTCGGGTAATGCTGAAGTAAGTTGGCTGAACGAAGGGTTGTCCCACCTTAGTGAGGATCTTGTCGAGAGAGGATTTGAGGATGGTGGAAATGTCAATCTGGTGAATGCGTTTCTGGCCAACCCCGCCATCGCTGGTTTAGAAGGTAGTGCCAGTTCCAACAAGCAAAAACGAGGTGCCGCATATCTTTTCGTTCGAAGTTTAGTTGACCGATTGGGCGAGAGCGTACTTATGCGTCTCGTGCAGACAGGACTTTCTGACCGCGACAATATTGAAAATGTTAGTGGGGAAAAATTCGAGGATGTGCACGCCTTATGGGCGGCGCAACTCTACGCTAGTGGAAATGGTCTTGTTGAGCATCCTATGCTGAACTACACCTTTGAATTTCTGCAACCATCGGGAAGTCGTGGTTTCCCCATGCCGGTGGCGCTTTACTACGGCCTTGGAGACATACCCATTTCAGGTAGCTTGAAACCGCGAGGGGTCAATTTTGTCGAGGTTCATGGAGACGGTGTCGCTACCGTAAACATAAAGACGGATTCGATCGGGAAAATTGGGGCAGTCGTCCTGCCCCTGTCGGGCGATTTTGTTCCTACGAGAAGGTTTTCCAGCAAGTATTTTTCTGGGCTCATGTTGGATGAACCCCTGAACGCCGTGCTCAGAACGGGCTCTGGTGTGCCTATAAGTGGAACCGTGACCGCCCCTGAGTTTAATGAGATCTGTTTTGACTTCCGTCCTAATGAAGGCGGCGATGATGTGGATTTTTGCTTTGATGTTGTCGATGGCCGTTTTGACCGAGATTTCTTTTTTAGTCATGACCAGGTTGGTTCCTATGACTTATATGTTTATACCCGGACATCAACCAGATCAGGTTTTGAGAACAACTCAAGAGCTGGCATAGTTCGAGATATTAAAATAATCCGGGGTCAGGGTATGCCTTCTTTAGTGCCGGAAAAATACTTTAGGGGATTGACCTTAGATGCCCCCTTAGCCTTAGAATTCAGCACGGGCTCTGGAGTGCGTATACGTGGAACCGTGGCCGACTCTGACGTCAATCGCATCAGGTTTTACTTTCGC
>CAYNZV010000072.1:0-22101 GCA_964401715.1 uncultured Gemmatimonadaceae bacterium
CACCCAACGACATATTGATCAGACTGTCCGTACGGTCGTATGCCAGTGCTTGCTCGAACAGTGGGATTGCGCTGAAGTGGTCACCTTCCTCAAGTAAGCAGCGGCCTTGGAAAACAAGGGAGGATCTGAAGGTAGCCATCGACCCGGACTGAGCCTTGCCCGCAGTGATGATCTTACGGAAATAGCGCTGTGCCCTCGCACGGTCGCCCTGGGAGTAGTAGGTGTGTCCGACGCGAAAGCGGATGTATTGGTCGTCCGGGTTAGTGCTCAGCCAATTCTCCATCAGCTCCAAGTAATAGCTTTGTTTGCGTCGAGCCATCTCCGGTTCCGCGTATCCAGTGTGCCTTACCTCCACATCGGTGACACAGATCGGAAAACCTAGTCGCTCGAGCGCCGGAACGACCGACTCATGGACCGGGCGCTTAAATCGAATTTCGGGGTGATTTGGGAACATCTTCGCTTGCCGAAAGCTGGTGCAGTCGTTGCCTTCGTTCGTCAAAGTGAAGTACAGCCCCTGTTTGGGCTCCAGCGACTTCGCTCGTTGAACCTTGTTTTGTTCCTCGACCGCCAGATAATCGTCGGCATCCACCCAGAGAATCCACTCTCCGCTGGCCATCTCCAGCGATCTATTGCGCGCGGCGGCAAAATCGTCACGCCACGGCATCTTGTCGATCTTGGCACCGAACTCAGACGCGATTGCGATCGTGTTATCGGTGGATCCCGTATCAACTACAATGATCTCATCGGCGATTGGTGCTATACTTTCCAAGCAACGGCCCAGCACCTCCTCCTCGTTACGCACAATCAGGCAGACGCTGAGCCTGTGCGTAACGCTGGTCGGTAGCAATCCTGCGACTCGTGCTTTGTTCTCGACCAATACCGGATTGTTGGGAGCCGCTTGCAGACCGCGGGAATAATACTCTTCTGCTTCAGTAATAGCGCCCCGGCGCTCACAGATCAATCCCAGGTTGTTGTAGGCTTGATACGATTGCGGATAAACCTCTATGATCCGACGATATGCCTCCTCGGCTTCGGCTACTCGATCTAGGCGGCTGAACAGATCGGCATTTACGAGCAGTGCCAATTCTCTTTCAAGGTATGGATGTTCGGTACGACCCGTCCCCAGATGCTGGAGGACGAAGGCACTCTGCTCCAAACCTTCGTCACAACGACCAGCGTTTCTCAACGCTATGGCCAGTTCGTATCGGGCTTGAAGATCGGTTGGATCTTTCTCGACCTTAAGTTGGCCAGCTATGAGATATCGATCCTCGTTCCGCTGCTTTTCGACGTGTCCGTAGTGGTGTATGGGGACCACGCAGTCAGCAATCTCGCCACCATGTTCGACTATTGATGTTTCGACCAGCTCGTGGACAGCACCTTGGAAGCGGTAGTGCGGCTTGTTGCGCCACAATCTCACCTTTGAGGTCGGATACCAACCTGGATATATCTTCTCTTCCGCATAACTTCCGTCACAGGCGGTCCATCCGGTTTGATTCTGTTCGTTGGTGTAATTGCGTGTGGTAAAACGATAACCGTCGACGCTTTCATTGCACAGTAACCTACCGATGATCTGGTGGTCACGGGTGGCGAGGCATTCGTCGCAATCGAGGCACAAGACCCATTTTCCGTTGACCAGATCGAGAGCCCTATTGCGAGCTACGGAGAAATCGGCATTCCAGTTAGTCGTTACGACCCGCGCGCCGTAACGGTTAGCCACCGCCACGGAATCATCGCTCGAGCCGGTGTCCACAACCACGATCTCGTCAACCAGACCCTTGACGCTGTCAAGACATCGCGCCAGGAATTTGGCTTCATCCTTGACGATCAGACATAGAGAGATAGAGGCCAAGCGACGTTTTTGCTCGCGTCGCCTATTACCGCTCGCTTTCTTGTTCCTTTTGCCCACCGAGGCTCTCCAAGAGGCCTAACGCTCGTTCATGTCCGGCTTGTGCAGCCAACACCTGCAAGGCGAGCAATCGCGCCCGCGCTGCCTGACCGTTTTCCAAAAGCATCTCGCCTAGCACAATCTTGGCCTCCAGATCATCTATATGTTGCTCCGTGAACCCTTGCAAGAGTTCAATGGCAGTACCAGAATTTCCTGTTTGTGAGTGCATCAATGCCGTGTTAACAATGACGTCCTTATTCGACGGCTCGATTGCAGCTGCTCGCTCTAGATTGTCCAAGGCTTCTGATGCCGCCCCCTGTTCCCACTGCAAAACCGCCAGATTGACGAGCACTTCAACGTTGTTGGATTCGAGGCTCAAAGCTTTTTCGAAACTGGCGTTCGACTCTCCCCAACGCTGCGACTGATACTGTACGAGACCAAGGTAGTTCCACGCGCGTACCGAGTTCGGATCGATCTGAACAAGACGCTCTAAGCTTTTAACTGCCATATCTCGCTCGCCTCGTTCCACGAGGATAGAAGCCCGGCCAATTGCTGCTTCGACATAATCCCCTTTTTCCTTCAGCGCGTTGTTGTAGGCCTGTAGTGCGGCAGCAAAGTCACCCGTTTCCTTTAGGTCGTCACCACGCTTTATTTCGCGCACTGCCGTTCGCTCCCGATCCAGCACCTCCACCTTCTTCCTTGGCTCACCATGTCGCGGATTCAGCGAGCCGTTGTCGCGGATTACGATCCACCCTTGACGACGGCAACACCTGGCCAAGTCGTCCAACACAGCCATCGTGAAAAAACCGGAATCGATTCCCGACACCGTTTCGATAGCAGCCCGTCGGATGAGTACCAGATTGGGTTCCAGACAATCGACCTTTTCAAGGGAATGTCCGTTCGAAGCAGAACCGCTTCCGGGTCCGATCATAGCGCAAGCTGGCTCTGCCCTAAGATGTTTCAGGAGCCGTGTGGCAGTTGCCGCCGTGGGGCAAGAATCGGCGCTCATTACCGCGATGGTATCGCATCCGCTGTGCCGCTGAATAGCGTCCAGCTGTTCGCCGATTTTTAGATCCTCTACAACCTTGACGTCATAACGTTCGACCCAACCGCCATCTGGGCAAAAACCAGCGATATCTTCTTTTCCAGTACCCCCGAAAACCACCACAGCGACGCCCGCACTGATTGGTGTGCCCTCATTGTGAACCTGGTTAGTTGAAGGCCCTTGTATAGCCTCGATGACTTCCTGGTTCTGCACTGACGTTTCGTCCTCACCAACGTCAGTGCAAAGCTGTCTGATATTTCTAACGGCTACCGCTGCCGCATGTTTCCATGTCAATGTCGAAGCTACCTTACAAGCGGCAGCCTGGCCTTTACGACGGCTCTGCTCGGGATGATCGAATATGCTTCGCATTTGCTCGGATAGAACTGCTATGTCCGGCTCCAACAACCATGCATCGCCCGCGGTGGGCTGCTCGTACTGAATCTTGTGCCGTGTAGCTGGGATTAGATAGGTGGTTTCATGATCGCAGAAATCGTCGCATGCCCCGCCGGCGGTAACAATAGTCGGTAGGCCGCAAGCCATCGCTTCAGCTACTGGTAACCCGAACCCCTCCCCGCGATACGGATGCGCAAGACAGTTACAAGCCAAATACAATGATGCCATCTCGTCATCGGGCATATCGTCAGTCAAGTATAGAATCTCGGGACACGAAGGCTCATCCTGTAGGGCGCGTATAGACTCCCCTGCATGTTGATTTCGGTAGAAGGTGTTTGTGCCCATGTCCTTGATAACCAGACAGACATCATCCTCGGGAGTGAACGTTGACCTGTACGCCTTGAGGAGCAGATCGATTCCCTTGCGGTACAGGGTGCCCCCGACAAACAAGAATTTGAAGCTCTTTTCCGTTGCCAATTGCATCGGCTTGACCTGCGGGTTGAAATGCTCCACGTCAACACCGTTGGGTACCACAACTACTTTGTCGGGATCGACTCCGCTGTCGACGTAGCAGGACCGCACATAACTGCTTGGCACCCAAACTTGATCTACGTTGGCCGCTATCGGCTCTATCCACGCACTGGGGACGTGACCAAATTCCCAAGGCTGAATAATGACGAGCTTGCCGACCGCCGGTTTGGTGAAATTGGGTGGCCAGTGGTGGCGTAGGTGAAAATCGGCATCCGGTAGGACTCTCCCGAAGCCTCGCACCACACCCTCGAAACGAGAACTCCGCCCGGAGGGCTGCTCGCCGCCGAACGGCACAAGACCAATTTCCGCCTCGCCAGTAGCGAGCAATTGACGCACCAATTCGCGGTTTACGTGGGCCAAGCTGGAGGGCAAAAAGAAAGGACCTTCGAAGTTCACTCGGATCGAGGATTTTTCTCCGGACTCCTCAGGCTTGGGAACGAACCTACCGTCGGCACCAAAGCGATTACCCCACTTTGCATGGAATCGTTTCACATTGGCCTGGACCGTATCGAAGCGCCCTTCACTCGAACCTTCCCAATGATCCAGCACCGATCGCGGGCAGTACAACACTTTGAAACCTTTGTCTCTTACCCGCAGACAAAAGTCCACGTCTTCCATACCGTTCAAAAACATCTCGTCGAATCCACCTAGGTCATTGAACAGATTACTGCGCACCAACATACACGCCCCAGTCACCATATCCATTTCGCGTTGAACTTCCACTTCTGGATCGGTATAGTGAGCACCACGATGGACATGCTCGGGTATGCCGTTATGCAGCACGAGCCCGGCATGTTGCACTTGTTCCGTATCCGGGTAGAGCAGCTTGGCTCCGACGATTCCGATTTCCTGGTCAGATTTCGCTACCTCCACCAGCGCACGTAACCAACCCGGGTGTGGCAGCGTATCGTTATTGAGAAACAAGAGATACTCGCTTTGTGCCACTTCGGCACCCTGATTGCAGGCGCGGGCAAAGCCGAGATTGGTGTCGTTGCTCAGCAGCTGCACATCACCTTCGAAAGCATTGACCAAATACGGTGTCCAATCGGTGGATCCGTTGTCCACAACCACCAGTTCGTAATCCACCTCCGCTACCTCTGTGTTAGCGGCCAGCGCATGCAGGCAACGCTCGGTGTGTTCCGCCTGATTGAAAACCGGCATGATCACCGTTACCTGTTGCTTCTTCGCTGCCCGCGACGCTTGGAATATGTACTGCATGATGCGGGACTCTTGGCGCATGGCTCCCACATCTCCTCCCAACGCGCCGACCGCCTTTAAAATCGGCTCCATGGCGTTTTCCACCGGAGACTGAGTAGCAGACATCTTGCTGATCTTCAAACCCAGCCGATTCATCATCGCCTGGATCTCCGCCAGTGTGAAGAAGTGGATATGCGTGCGATCGAGAAGACCTTCATCCTGGTACTGCCAACGCCCGTTGACGAGGAGATCTAATAGAACTGATTGATGCCTTATATTGGGGATGCTGCACACCAGAGTGCCATTTGGTTTCAGGTACGCAAGCAACTTGGCAAGTACTAATTCTGGATCGCGGAGATGTTCTAGGATGTCGCCGCAGGTGATGCAATCGAAGAACTCGGCGGGATACGGCAACGCTTCGAACATATCCATGTTGGTGGGAATAACAACGTCCAGGTTGTCCCGTGCCCGCTCCAGAGCCCTTTCCTCCTTTTCGATACCTACCACCTGCACACCAGGGCGTTGCGCTTTTAATTGCCGACCCATCTCACCTGCGGCACAACCGACGTCCAAAACCCAGCGAGAGGACGGCGGTATCAACGCCAGTATCTCGGGCCGCTGGTTCTGGTAGTAAGCCGGCAGGTCGCTCGTGTCGTTCGGGACAATGACGCCTGCTGTCTCCGCTATATCAGTAGGCGAAACGCATGAAATGAATTCCTCTTCCGGGAAGATCTCCGCCAGCATCTGGTCCACACGATGACCATACGTGTGATTGGCGAGAACCTCCGCGCGGCCGCGTTTGGCAATAGCTTCACGTTCCTGTTCGTTGTTGAGGTAGTGGGCAACCAGCTCTTCCAGATTGTCGTCGTCGTACAAAACGAGATGGCGATGATCGCCGAACAGCTCCTCCAAACCCGCTTCTGTCGGCAAGCGATCGGTGATCAGCAAACTGCCACATGCCAACGCTTCAAATACCCGCATGTTCAAATCGCCGTTCAGGCTGCGATTGAAAACCAGCCGACCACGCGAGAAAAGAAGGGCCATCTCCTCCAAAATTTTGCTGTCCACGCAAAGGTCGAATCCCGCCTTCTTCAAGCGCTCAAGAAGTCGAACCCGGTCCTTGTGCCATGCTGGCATCGTCTGCCCCACAAAAACCACGTCGTACGCTTTTGGCACCTGAAACCTCCGATGAATCTCGGGATCGCAGGCAGCCGGCAGCCAAATTGCACGGGAGCCTGACCTCTCGAACCGGGCAATGTGATCCCGATTGAACATCAAAAAAGAGTGTTTGAATTGGCGCGCATATTTAACCCGCCAATCGCTATCTCCCGTATGCAAATCGCCGATAAGACAAGCCGTTGTGCAACCAAACTTATCCAAGTTCAACAATTGGAACTCGGGACCAGCGTCTATCCAAATAACCAGATCTGGTCTCCAGCCTGAAGGCAGCTCCGCAAGTGCCTCAGCCGCCGAAACCTTTCCCCAAGGCAGGGGTATGTCGCAGTCTCGAGCTAGACGCAACAGCAGCCCCATCTTATCCGCGCCACCAGCGCCTACTGTCTTCAGTGCATGTTGATCCTCCCATTGTTGCCACTGACTCATGGTCTTCTCATCTACTCTCGGACCACAAGTCAAGACATCATGGCAACGCCGTAGTGAACGCTCGTAGTATGCACTTGTGGAAAGCGGATTTGAGGGCGCAGCAAGCAGGATTTTCAAACGCCGAGGGCTCTTGTTTGCAGCTGCCGTGCTCTTTTGCGGGAAATAGCCAGTTTTTTCCGCCCTTTTCTTAACGACACATTGGCTGAAAACCCGACTCCACGCCGTCGCACATTTTTCAATGTGGAACTTCTCTTCGACGGTTCGTTGTCCGTTGCGTCCAAGTTCAGCAGCCATTTCACGATCGTCCATGAGCAACTGAATCTTTTCCCGCAGATACTGGAAGTCGTCCGAAACAAATCCATTGAAGCCGTCAACAATCGGAGACGAAGTGTTGCTGGTAGAAACTACCGGCATGCCCGTGGCCATTGCTTCGAGCACAGCAAGGTTGTAACCGTCCTCGTGGGCGTCGGTGAGGGTGTTCAATAAAAGCCGATGAGTGCGAAACTGCTGCCTGAGGTCCTCCCAGGACTTTGTAGGTCTCGACTCCGGAACGGAGGGATTAATCCCCACAATCGATGAAGGAAATTGGCTATGCAGGATTTCTTCCTGAATGCTGAACCCCTGCATGTGATCCCTCTCTTTCAGCATGTTTCCGACGCGCAACACTCGCGGCAGTTCACCAGTGTATCCACCATAGTCTCCGGGATCGACTCCAGATACCACGACGGGGGCTTCCCAACCCCAATTAGCTCGCTTTTTCTCCGATATGAAGGCGATGGCTATGTTACGAAACAAAGGTTTGAGTCGCTCAACATACTCGTCTTTGCGTTGACCTTCGAGTCCAACGTCTGTACCGATCATGTTGAGCATTACAAACAATCGTGGTAGGGCGAGATGTTGGACGGATTCTAAGTCCTGTAATGATAGACAAACCAGTAGATCAAAATGTCCGTCGCGTAACCCACTTTCCGCTTGCTCGAAAGTCACCTCCGTAACGTTTCCCGGCAGCGGACGAAAACCGTGGTTCCAGATTTTTTGTAATTGTTGTTTGGGTGGTGCTACAAAGAAGGTGTGGCCGGTATGCGCGAACAGACAGATATACGGCTCGTGCCAGTTGTACAGGAGCACGTTGAGCTTTTTAGGGGGAGTCTGCATCTCTTTTTGACGCCTATTCGGGTTGATGAGGACATGTCAAGCCGGGGTCCAGGGTATTGGTCGGTTTGTCGTGGAGGTTATTTACCCTTGCTTCCTTTCCACACCTGAGTCAGAGCCTGCAGTTCTTCTTTACCACCTCTTACGGCGCGTTCGTTTTCTTCTTTGATGCGCTCGTAAACTTCGCCACGATGGACGGAAACGTTGGATGGAGCTTCGATGCCAAGTCGAATCTGCCGCCCTTGCACTGCCAAAACCGTAATGCGAATGTCACTGCCGACAACAATGCTTTCTCCGGCTTTGCGCGTTAATACGAGCATGTTGATCTTCCCTGATGATGAGCTTCCGCGTTGCGGAGCTCCGGTTCCCGGTTGCTATTTACCCGCTTCGATAATCGAGTGTTTGGTGTTGTACCCGTCATCTAATAAAATCATTTGCTTCCCTACCATAGTCTCCGCGTTGATGCAGATAGGGCCCTTCAGATTGGCCGTCACCTGTTCGGGGATCTTGCTAAGTGTGACGATGCAATAAATGACGAGATTGTCAGCCCTATCTACGCCAAGGCCTTCGAACTCTTCCTTTCCGACGTTGGGCTTGTACTCCGGCCAAACAAGAACCGGGTTTACTAAAACGAAACCAAGATTCGGTTCGTCGAGGCACAAGAGTCGTAGAAATGGCGTCTCCTCCTCAACGTCGAACAGTCCGTAACGAGTATAGCGTTCGAATCCCGGCAAACCTTGAAGAAACGTGACGACTTTAGTCTTGTCGATCGAGACATCACCAAACTTCGCACTTTTGAAGCTTATAAGATCACTTTTACTCATCTAGAACTTCCCTCTAATTACTACTTCGCGTAATACAACTCACTCTTGCCGCCATGGAATGCCTTGAGGACACTGGGGAGAGTATTTAGATGAAATCCATAAGGGACTGGGGTACAACAACACTACCTGAAGCCAAAGCGGCCTGAAAAACATCCTGTTCCTGCTGCAGATTGACTATGGTTGAAGCCAGATCTACGTCCTCATCCTCAGACAGGATGGTGGTCATCTCCACCGACATACGATCGAGAACGTTCTGTGTGATCTCCATTCGGTTGACGCGTGCACCGATCAAACCCCGCACCGAAGAGATCCGCTCGCGCATTTCCGCCAAACCGGTCAAACTGTCCCCTACGCGTTCAACCGCATTGTCGCGCAAAGCATCTCTGAGCTCGATGAGTGTGGTGAAGGCATTACCATCCCCTTCAAATAATTCGTTGCCGGGGACGTTAACTTGCATGACGATGCCATCGGAAATTTCGCGCTCAATGCTTCCATCTGTTCTCCCGCGCGGTTTGACGTCAACGATGACGCCGTTTGCACGATCTGGAACGTATGGCACATCTGCCGTCTGTGTACCTGCGAAGATGTATCTTCCGCGATAGCGCGCTTCGCTAAGGCCTTGCACATGCTCCAACAGCTGGTCCACCTGACCCGCTATTGCGTTCCGCTGTTCCGCATTGAACGTACTGGTGGAACCTTGTATCGCGAGTCCTCGAACCTGCACGAAAAGCGCTTCCATTTCGCTTAGGGTCGCCTCGGAAAGCTCTAACCAACCGATTCCGTCGCTGATGTTCTTTTTAAACTGCTCGGCGTTGCGCAGTTCGCTACGCATCGCCAACGATCGTTCTATGCCAGCGGGATCATCGGAGAGAGAATTCAAACGCGTACCGGAAGAAAGTTCGTTCTGAAAGCGAACGATGCGTTCGTAGGAACGATCGAGGTTATTGACCAGCGTTCCAACGGCCATTCTCGTCGTAATCCGCATACTAATCTCTCCCTGTAGGGGGGATATCCCGAATATAGTGGGTACCCATTTTTGTGTCCATCAATAATCCCTTGTCGCCGTTCACGATGGCTCAAATATTTATAGTTACTTCCATCAAGTCATCGATAATCGAAACTGTGCGCGCGGCAGCTTGATAAGCGCGTTGAAACAACACCAACTGAGAAGCCTCGTCGTTAAGTGAAACACCCTGTATGCTCTGTCTGCGGTTTTCTATTTGACCAGAGAACAGGCGGTGATTCGAAGCCATCGTCTGCGCTTCTTTGCTGCGCGCTCCGACCTCGCCAATTAGTTCGTTGTAGAATCCTTCGACGGTCATCGATCCCCCCGCCAGGATCTTTTCGTTGCGCAGCGAACTTATGGCGAGGGCGGAGCCATTGTCACCGGAATTCCCGTCGCCCGAGGCCGCGATGTTGTCCAGATCGTCGAGAATAGTGTCGTCGAGCACGATGTTGCTGGCGCTGATCATGTTAGCGTTGAAAAAATCCACGCCCGTAGTGCCATCCCGCCCAAAACCGGCATTGTGCAGAGCATTTACGCGATCTACCATGGCTGCGACCATGTCGTCCAATCGCTCGATGATATCTGGAACCACCTGATCTCGCACTTCGATAATGCCGCGAAGCCGCCCTTCTCGAATGGAAGCGGCACTTCCATCATCGGAGAAGAAGATCCGTGTAGAAGTAAAACTTTCCTGACTCAACTGGCGCGTTTCCAAGTGCACGGACTTCGTCGCCTCCACCAAATTGTGCCCGCTCAATAACACCGAAACCTGACCGTTCTCCCGCAGTACCGTGGTTATATCAACGCGTAGTGACAGTTCATCCAACAGACGGTCACGCTGATCCTCGAGATCGCCCGCGTTTTCTTCACCGAACTTTGCTTGCACTATCGCGCCGTTCACTTCGGCGAGTTGGTCCAACATGTCATTAATCTCGTTCACCTCGATCACCGCCTCGTCGTCTAGTCCTAACCGAGCAGCGTGTAACTGGGCGTGGTATTGATGCAGGTTCGTTGTCAGGAATTCCGCCTCTTGCCTGAGAGCGGCACGCGCGGCTCCACTCTCCGGCACGTTCGCCAAATCCTGCCAGGCGTTCCAGAACCGACTCAAAGAACCACTGAAACCTACCCCCGAGGGTTCGTTGAAGATGGTTCCAGCCTCGCTCGAACCGGCGCCTGCCGGTTCGTTGAAGATCGCTTCCAAACCGCCGAGTGCCCGCTCCATCGTTTCCCAACGCCCCAGCAGCTGCTGCTCCACGCGAATCTGCGCATCGAGGAACTGGCTGCGTTGTCGCACAACACTGGAAACATCAACACCATTGCCATTGCCGGCACTCTCCAGGTTGACCTTTCGGCGAGAAAATCCCGGGGTATTCGCATTCGCGATGTTGTGTCCGGTGACATTGAGCGCCGCTTGCTGCGATTGTAGCGCACGCCTGCCAATCTCTATACCTTGATTAATTGCCGACATCGGCATTCCTCACCTCGGACTACCCAGTCTGGTTCAATACCGAACGACGTGAACCCCTTCCCCGTACCCGACCAGACTGACCGTACATGCCTCGTGCTATGGGCTGACCCGCCAGAATGTCAATACAACGCTCTGTGTATCGCACCGATTGCCTGATGAGGAAAGCGTTGTTTTCGTTGGTTTCGCGGATCCGTTGATTAAGTTTCATCACGGTGGCACGCATGCGACCCAATTCCTCGCTCTGCGGCCCCTCTAGGGCGTCCATCAACTTGGCCAATGTCACGTTTCCCTCGCCCAGATCGAGATCTTTCGCCAGTTCAGCGACCAATTGAATGCGCTGCACCTCCAATTCCTTCGCGTGAAGTGCCAAGCTCTCTTGAGCAACAACGCTCCTTTGAATTGACTCAATATCGTCGTCTACAATGGCTTTTTGTTCCTCTTGGAGCAGCTCCAAGAGCTGATGAAACGTGCGGATTTCACCGTTGATGAGCGCAATCAGTTTCACCAAGTTTGAATTATTCATGATCTTTTGTCATCAGTTTCATAGAGGGCACGTCCGGTCCAAGGAACTTCAATGCCTCGGTCGGATCGGCCTCGTTTGTCTTTCCATTTAATGGACCAATTTCCTCCAATCCGTACTGCCGGCTCAATTGTCTGTAGAGCATTTCGCTGATGCTGTTGGGACCGCTCTTAGAGGCTAGCTTCTTTGCCCACTCTTCGTCCAACATCGACTCGAAGATGCGTTCACCATTGTTCTTCTCGATGAGACCCCCACTGGTGATGGTTTTACGCATAGCAGCGAGCATCTGGTAGACGAAAACCGACTCCAGGTCTTGGGCCGCGTCTTTCAACGCAGTACGTTGCTCCTCAGGGGTTCGACCTTTCGCAATGGTGTGCAGACGCCCTTTAATCATGGCATCTGGCCGTGGCACTCGACTTCCTATATCCATCGGCATGTTGTTGAGTCTCAACTCGTGATGATCCATTTCCGGTTGCCTTACTTTATGACGAGCTCCGCGCGCAGCGCTCCGGCCGTTTTCAACGACTGGAGAATGGCGATTAGATCTCTCGGCGTGACCCCCAAAGCATTCAGGTTACGAACCAATTCGCGAACAGTCGGCATTGCGCCGACATCGAATGAACTAATGATTGGATGAAGGCGATCCGGCTCTTCTATCACCTCTGCTTCACCTCCAAACCCTTCACCACCCTCATCACCTGCTATCTTGAGCTTCAAACTGCCGTGGGAGAGCGCCACAGCTGACACCGAAACGTTCTCGCCGATAATCACCGTTCCCGTCTTCTCATTCACCACGATCCGCGCCGGCAGGTCGGGAATGACCCTGACCTTCTCTAAATCGGCGACGTATTCCACCAGCTGATAGGGTTGGCTGCGCTCGGGAGGAATGCGCACTTGGATCGTCGACGGATCCAATGCGGTCGCAAGGTTGGCCTCGCCGAAGAAGGTGTCTATGGCGAAGGCCGCCCTAGAAGCGGTGGTCCAATCACCCTCATACAACACAACGGTTACCTCTTTTTCTAATTGCTGTAACCGCTCTGGTTCTTTTATGATTATGCCGCCCGACGGCACATTTCCCGCAACTGCGTGGTTCTTCTGCACTGAGCCCGCTCCACCTCCACCTAGGTTGAAACCACCAATGGAAACTGGGCCTTGTGCCGTCACGTAAACCTCACCATTGGGTCCGCTTAAATTGGTGCGCAGCAGTGTACCGCCCTGGAGGGAACTGGCGTCTCCCAGAGAAGCGATGTGCACATCAATAGAGGTGCCTTTGCGCACGAACGCCGGCAAAGTAGCAGTAACCGAAACGCCAGCAACGTTGCGCACCCTTACCTGCTCAGGAGTTACGGCAAGTTTCATGTGGTGCATCATGTTCGCCATCATCTGGAAGGTGAACTCGGCGCGACGCCCGTCGCCCGTTCCTTCCAATCCGATGATCAGGCCAACACCGGTAAGCTGTACTTCCTGACCCATACGAATTTTGCCCAAATCCTTGATTCGCACCGCATTTGCTGCCCACAGGTCGTTCACACAAACGACCAAGAATGCGAGAAAAAGGAAATTGCGATGCAAGGGTTTATGACACATGCCTAAAAGATCCAATTAACGAATCTGACGAAAATCCCCGGTCGCGCTGCCTGGGTGATCGTTCCCTTACCGGTGTATTCGATCTGCAAGTCGGCAATGTTTGACGAGAGAATCGTGTTATCGCGAAGGATAAAGGCAGGATTCACCGATCCGCTTAAATAAATTGCTTCAGTCTCGCCGTTAACTTTCACTGTACGCACGCCTTCGACAATCAGATCACCGTTCGTTTTCGTACCCACGACATTGACCGTTATGCGCGCAGTCAACGTTGAGTTCCTTGAAGTCGAACCCTGACCACCATATGCGTTCGAATTATTGCTTTCCAATTGATGCAAAGGTATAAAGTCAAGAATGTTACCTCCGCCCGGAACGGCACTGCCGACGCTCACCTTGTTATTTTTGTCCGTCGAGGTTGCTGTGTTTTTACTGGCAGATGCACTTTCTTGAATCAAGACGGTCAGAGCATCTCCGATGCGACGCGCCTTGGGGTCAGCAAACAACGACAGCGGCTGCGCCAGGCTGCGCTGTGTCAACCCGATCAGCGTCAACAGTGTAATCGGAACCAATAGCCTTAGATAGTTCATGTTTCTATCAATCAGTTACAATCCTATTGCCACCGTTCCTCGGTCCAGCACGGTGCCTTGAACGATGCGTCCGGAATCGCGATTGCGCACCCGAATGCGACTGCCAACACCTCCGTCCTGTATGGCTACGCCACCAGCTGAGATCCAGATGCCGTCTCCTTCCACCACCAGGGCTACGTCATCGCCACGCATGATCACAGGTACTGGCTCTACGTGGTCGGCAGACAAGGCAGCGCCCACACCCACCGAGCGCTTGGTGCGGTTGTCAACGAGCTGCTCGAATCCGGTAAAGTAACCGCCTTTCAAGGAAGTCACGTCGCGCATCGCCAATTCCACCATCTGTTCACTCAAGGTTTCATGCCTGCGAATTTGACGTTTGGCCACTAGCACTTCCTTGTGAAAACGGGTATCGACGGTAACCGCGATCGTCTTTACGCTCTTACCGCCGCACATCATGCTGACACGAGCCATAGTCTGTCCACGAAATGGACGCGGGGAGATCGAGCGCACCTGAATATCCACCGATTCTGTGCAGTCGATGACGAGTTCGCCGTGCCAGCGCACCTGGATCTTTGTTTCAGCAGCTGGTTCTGGATTCATTTCGGAGAGAACGAACTCTTCTACCGCCTGGTGAATCGCATCTTCGCTCAACAGCTGGAATCCAAACGCGGCAGGGGCCGCGATCAGTACGATTAATACTCCGAGTCTCAAATCACGCTACCTATGCTTAACGTTTGAGGTTGTTGGCATTGGAGAGCATCTCCTCGGATGTTTGTATCGCTCTGGCATTTATCTCGTAGGCCCGCTGAGCGACAATCATGCTCACCATTTCATCCACAACCTCGACGTTCGAGAGCTCCAAGAAACCCTGAGAAAGTTTGCCGAATCCCTGATCGTCAGGTGCTCCAGAGACCGGCGTACCTGAAGCCTGAGTCTGAAGGAAGAGATTTCGACCAATGCTCTTCAAACCTGCGGGATTGATAAAACGCGCCAACTCCAACTGCCCCACCCCTTGCACTGCTGCGCTCCCCGGCAGCAACACACCAATTTCACCATTGGAGGCAATGTTGATGGCGGTGGCGTCTTGGGGAATCGTTATCTGCGGTTCAAGTGAGTAACCGTCGGAAGTCACAATGGTTCCTTCCGAGGACAGCTTGAGAGCGCCATCCCGCGTATATGAAACTGTGCCATCTGGCAGGGTGACTTGTAAAAAACCGTCGCCGTCAATTGAGATATCCAGAGGGTTGTTGGTCGGCGTCAACGTGCCCTGCGAGAATATTCGCTGCGTCGCTACTGGACGGGTACCGTAACCGATCTGCAGTTCCACTGGCACCTGTGCGCCTTCAGCCTGCGTGGCGCCGGCCAGTCGCAGTTGTTGATACAGTAGGTCCTGGAACTCCAGCTTACTCTTCTTGTATCCGGTCGTGTTTACGTTCGCCAAATTGTTGGCGATGTTGTCCACGTTCATCTGCTGGGCGATCATGCCGGTAGCAGCGGTATATAGTGCCCTGCTCATGGCGCTGTTGCTCCTATTGTTAAACCGTTATCGAACGACACCCAGATCGTTAACCGCGCGCTCCAAGGTACTGTCTTGAATCTGGATCGCTTTCTGATCGGCCTCGTACGATCTGAACACATCAATCATTTTCACCATTTCCAGCACAGGTTGGACGTTGGCCTCCTCCAGAAAACCTTGGGAAACTTCGAAGTCTTCTGCAGGAATTTGCGTCGTGCCTGGTTGCGGAATAAAAAAGCCATCCTTCGACTTGTTCAAAACAGACTGAAACGGGCTTTGCGCCTTGAAATTGCGGTCGTAAAGCTGCGGAAAATCGACCACCTGCAAACGCGCTATCTGGGTATCTTCTCCGGTCAACTCATCGCGACCTCGTACCGTCCCGCTACCGTCCACTAAGGGCACCTGAAAGTTCTCGGGGATCTCGATCTGCGCTCCGTTCTGGTCGAGAACGGGAAATCCCATCGGAGTCACTAAGACCCCCTGGTTGTCCTTGGAGAAATTACCGTTACGGGTGTACTGAACTCCTTCGGGAGTTTGCACAGCGAAGAACCCCTTCCCGGTAAGTGCCATATCGAACATGTCGCCGGTACGACGTAGTTGTGCCTGATCAAAATCGGTCCAGATTCCTTCAAATCTATTTATACGCCAGTCCGGATAATCACCGGAGAGACGTTTTTTCGCCTCCTGGATTTCGCGCAAAAACAGATTGTCGCGCTTGAACCCTGGAACTTCCGTGTTGGCCAGATTGTTGGCGATAGCTTCGTGGCGTGTAGACTTTGGCAACATGCCTGAAGCAGATATGTATAAACCCTCAATCATTGTTTTCTTCCTCGTATATAGTCCTGCACAGTCCCATAGCTCCAGATTGGAGCAAGCAAGTCATGTGCCACTTCTCGAAATCGAATTCATCTCATTATTTTACAATTGGATATATGACGTTGAAGTCGTCGCCGGTGAGCTTTGATTCGGAAAGAATTTCCAAAGCTCAACCGTTTTGTAGCGCCTTGGCGGGCATTGGACCCCGGTTTGCTAGTGCCATTGTCGTGGCGAGGGGCGCAGGTCCTAGTACTTCCTAATTCAAATCAACATATAGCATTGTTATTTAAACATTTATATATCCTTGACCGACGCCTTCTGCGAATTGATATTTCTGCGGTTTGAGAATTCCTCCGAGACGAGTGTGAGCATTAGATTCTCATGACCGGCAAGGCTTTGGCTATCTTGATCGTGGGCACGACCGCCTCGTTTCTGATACTTCTCCTGGTCATGAACGCAATGGTTGGTCTAGATCCGAAACAACACCCTAAGCGCCTTCCATCGAGAGCGCGGATCGAGGATGCTTCCAAGACCGACACCGTCCCCCACCGTTCGGTGAAGTCGGAGACTACCACAACTATATCTTCAATACCTGCACCAGTTGAAAAACCGGCGTCTCTACACTCGGCTGTTGAGAAGCAGCCCGTCGAAGGGGACGGGCTTAAGATGGCAGAGCAAAAGGTTCGGGAAGCCACACAAGCGGCTTACGAATTCAAGATCGTCCGCAACGAACTACAGCAGCAGATAGCGTCGCTTAAGCAAGAACGCAGGTTGATGCTGGTGGAACTCTCCAACACCATGGCCAACATGTCCGCCGCGGAGGCTGCCAACCAGATCGAAGCTCTTGACGACAAAGCCGCGGTGGAAGTGTTACGTCAAACCAGTGCGGAACAACGCGCCAAGATCCTCGAGCAGTTCAGTTCGAAACGGGCCGCAAGATTGCGGCGCAAGATATAAGATTGTTAGACGGACTCGCGAAGTTTCTGCGGTAGCTAGGGGCAGAGTTCGTCGTAGATTTGCTCCAGTTTTTCACTCTGAGTCGTCGCATTAAAATGCTCGGTCACGTGGTCCCGGCCCGCCTTGCCCATCGTTGGCCAAACCTCAGGGTGATCAACTAGCTCAAGAATCCGATCTGCCAGCGCTTCCACGTCCCTTTCGGGCGCCAGATATCCTGTCTTTCCGTCCACCACGTACTCGGGGATGTCAGCGTGCCGCGAAGCCACGACCGGCATACCGGAAGCTTGGGCATCCAGCAGAATCACAGGTGCGCCTCCCTCCGTGTCGCCGTCGTCAGCAGTCACACTGGTCTGCAACAAAAGGTGACAACTCGCCATCTCTTCCAAGAGATCCGGATAGCTCAACCATCCGCGCAGAGTAGTAACCTCCGACAACGAGGTTTCCTTCAGCACGCTAACGATCGCCTCGCGCTCCGGACCGTCGCCAACAAGCGTTAACTTGCAAGCGAGCGGTCGCGATGCTCGAACCTGCTCAAGGGCACGCAAAGCGAACGGAATCCCTTTCTTTTCTCTAAAGGGAGCGCAAATCAGAAAACTGATGACACCATAGGCCTGGGCACGCGGCTGAAATTCGATATCGGACAATGATACGCCCAGTCTGTGTACTCGCACCTTATCCGGGTGGCAACCGGCCTCCACGAGCCGCTGCGCCATCGCACCGCCTTCTACCAAAAAGAGGTCCCCTTCCGCAAATAGCTGGTGATACATCTTCTTCCACTTTGGATCGTTCTGATCACGGGATACGTCGAACCCATAAAACGACGTGACCATCGGCAGTTCCGTCTTGAGCTTGGCGCGCAGACAACGACATCCTTGATGGCCGAAGTGAGCATGAATCAGATCCGTATGCTCACGCGTTAGGATCTCCGAGTAATACGGATACATGCCGCACCAGCGTCTCACCAAACGATTCGAAAAACGCCGAAGAGGCGGATAAGCTTCCGCCGAGTACACCTTCGCCCCTGAAAAACGTTCCGGGTTGAGGTGTTCCTGGGTTAGGACGATCGGTCGGTATCGGTTGAGATGGGTGAGTTGTGCATACAGCCAGCCGTTGTTCAATTGAAGATACGGCGTGGCGCAGTGAGCAACTGTTTTGTGGCTCCCGGGCACTGGTTTTTCAGCCTGTTAACCCTTCCGACATCGCCTGACATTGACAGAAGTACCGCATATATCCTTGGCGAACCTTATGATAAAACGCCAATCCAACGTCGCAATTCCGATCCGTTCGACTCAGAGCGGAGCCCAATATACCCACATCGATTAACACCGCCAATGGAGACCTCTCTCTTCATTAATAATGGCCCCTCTTTTATCAAGCAATATGGGATCAGTATCTTCACTGGCAATGAACTGAACGTCAAAGTGGCCTTTAATGCACGTCGGAGAGGTCACCGACTGCCCCGGATTTCCTCTGGCGGAACTGTTCGACCCCCTGCACTACACCCGGAACCTGCTGGATAAATACGGTGAGCTAGCCCCAGATTGCTAACATACAACACGGCGCTCTTCCTTGCGGAACAGATGTCGTCCTCATGGAAGTGGAGCGTTACCGTAGGCGCGTGAGGGAACTGCTGAAATCATGGCCCTTGAAGACATAACGAACTCGTACCATGCAAGGGGCGCGAGGTCACGCAACTGAATTTCTGGACGAAATACCCACATCACCTATTGCTAAAAACCAGGCTTCACAACTCAAAGGCACGCTTATCTAATTGCAAAACGTTCGACCTCCTGCCATATTATACGCCGTTCCAGTCCTCCTACTGAACCATGGATCCGAAACAAGTAGCTGCCTGCAAAGCGGTCGAGTATGCGAGGGACGGCATGATTGTCGGTTTAGGTACCGGCTCTACTGCCGCGTTCGCCATTGAGGCAATTGGCGAGAGAGTGGCCGACGGCCTCAAGGTTTTAACCATCGCAACCTCGATCAAGTCCGAAAATTTGGCACGAAGACTTTCCATAGAAGTGGTAAGTCTCGAAGATGAACCCGTGGTCGATCTCACCATCGATGGCGCTGACGAAGTCGATCATAATCTCGACCTAATCAAAGGATTGGGCGGCGCTTTGTTGCGGGAAAAGATAGTTGCTACGGCGAGTACAAGGGAGATCATCGTAGTAGATCGCTCGAAGAAGGTAGAGAAACTAGGTATCGGAGCCGCGCTACCCGTCGAGGTCATACCATTCGCATGGCCACTCGTCCACCGGAATTTAATGGAATGCGGAATTGATTCGACGTTGCGCACGGCAAAGGATGGGCATACCACCTATGAGACCGACAACGGTAATTTCATTCTCGATTGTACCTTTCCCCAAGGTATTGTTGACCCCGCACAGATGGAAAGCCAGATCAACGGGATGGCGGGTGTCGTCGAGAACGGGTTGTTTGTAGGACTTGCCGATATCGTCATCGTGGGCAACAAAGATGGGACCTGTGACACAATGAAGAAACCATCGTGAGCACAGCTGGATCTGGCTCCAGACGGCGCTTCCTTCAATCTGCTGGTTTGGCAACCACGGGTTTGCTTGCTACTGGAGTCGGCAATGCCACTGCTGACACCCATAACTGGAAGATGGTTACCACATGGCCGAAGAACTTCCCCGGCTTGGGCACCGGTGCCAATCGATTGGCCAACTTCATCGAGCAGATGTCTGGAGGCGAACTACGAGTCAGAGTATATGGTGCGGGAGAGCTAGTTCCAGCTCTAGGGGTTTTCGATGCGGTAAGCCGAGGTGCCGCAGAAATGGGCCATGCCGCGTCCTATTACTGGAAAGGAAAACACGAAGCTACTCAGCTTTTTTCTACTGTGCCATTTGGCTTGAACGCAATGGAGATGAACGCGTGGCTGCGATATGGAAATGCCCAGCCACTGTGGGACGAGCTTTATTCCGGTTTCAACCTCAAAGGCTTTGCTGCCGGCAATACCGGCGTACAGATGGGGGGCTGGTTCAACCGCGAGATTCGGGAAATCGGCGATTTCGGCGGACTCAAAATTCGCATGCCAGGCTTGGGAGGAGAAGTTTTGCGCAGCCTTGGCGCGACCGTGCAGCTTCTACCCGGGGGTGAAATCTTTCAAGCGCTGAATACAGGCGTTATCGACGCCACCGAGTGGGTCGGACCGTATAACGATCTGGCTTTCGGCTTTCAGCAAGCTGCGCAGTATTACTACTGGCCGGGCTGGCACGAACCGGGCACTACCATAGAGGCGATGGTGAACAAGGAGGCGTATGCGAATCTGTCGACACATCTACAGGCGGTCATAGAACGCGCCTGTCAAGCCGCCAATGACGATATGCTGTCGGAGTTCACGGCGCGCAACAGCGCTGCGCTGCAAACACTTCTTTACAAACACCAGGTCCAATTGCGTCGGTTCCCCGACGAGGTATTGAAATCTCTCGGCTCCGCCGCCGCTGGCGTCGTCGAGGAAATCGCCACAGCTGACCCCTTATCAAAAAAAGTGTACGACTCCTTCCAGAAGTTCAGGAAAGAATCCGTAAGTTATACCCGCATAACTGAACAAGCGTACACTGACGCGCGAGCCCTCACCTTCGGTTAGCGCACTGAGGCATTTTGAGGGTCATCGACAAGTGGGTGTCCCGCTTCCTGCCTTGGCTGACCCTTGCCATGGTACTGATTACCTTCGCCATCGTCGTACTGCGTTACGCCTTCGAGCTTGGCTGGGTATGGATGCAGGAGTGCGTGGTTTACATGCACTCTTTCGTTTTCCTCCTTGGTTCCGCGTGGGCACTCGGCCGCGATGCCCATGTGCGCGTGGATATCTTCTACCAGCCATCGTCGCCAAAACGCAAAGCGATCGTCGACCTCACCGGCTCTCTTGTCCTGCTCATACCGGCTTGCCTGGTGATCTTTCATCAGGCGTACCCGTATGTGCTCGACTCTTGGTCCGTTTTCGAGGGTTCCAAGGATGGCGGTGGCCTTGAATCAGTTTTCATTCTCAAAACCGTCATCCTCCTCTTTTGCCTCCTGCTCTTCCTGCAAGCAGCTGCTATAATTCGGAAAAGCCTGTCCATTTTGAGAAACTGAACAATGGCCGAATACCTTCCTGCGGTCATGTTCCTACTCACTTTCGCCGCATTGTTGACTGGCTATCCAGTCGCGTTCTGTCTGGCCGGTACCGCTTTGTTGTTCGCCGGCTTTGGGATGCTCGTCGGGAAGTTTGACGCGGCGTTCCTCGCTGCCATTCCGGCGCGAATATTCGGGATCATGACCAACGAAACCCTGATCGCCGTGCCCCTGTTCGTATTTATGGGAGTAGTTCTGGAGAGCTCCAGAATAGCTGAAAATTTGCTGGACACCATGTCCCAGCTGTTTGGAGGAATACGTGGCGGGTTGGGTGTTTCGGTCTGTCTCGTCGGTGGATTACTGGCGGCCTCTACTGGAATTGTCGGGGCGACGGTTGTGACCATGGGTCTAATTTCACTGCCCGCGATGTTGAAGAAACGCTACTCCCCTTCCTTATCGTCCGGTATCATTTGTGCGTCAGGTACTTTGGGGCAGATCATACCACCCAGCATTGTGCTGGTCATTCTCGGAGACGTCATCAGCTCGGCCAACCAGCAAGCTCAGCTCGACCTAGGAAATTTCTCCCCCACAGGCGTTTCGATCGGTGATCTTTTCATGGGGGCCCTCGTCCCTGGATTCATGTTGATGTGTCTATACACCGGCTATGTAGTTGTGGTCGGTCTGGTGCGTCCGAACTTCGCACCTTCTCTGGCGAGTTCCGAACGGGGACGGCTTAACAGTCCAGCATTCTTGCGCAAACTTCTTGTCGTGCTTGTTCCACCTTTGGTTTTGATCGTCGGGGTCTTGGGTTCGATTCTCTTGGGAGTGGCCACCCCGACGGAAGCAGCGTCGGTGGGAGCCGTCGGCGCTCTGCTTCTCTCTATAATCAAACAAAAATTCAACAAAAAAATGTTGCGAAAAGTGATGCGCACGACCAC
>CAYNZV010000073.1:0-8558 GCA_964401715.1 uncultured Gemmatimonadaceae bacterium
AAGTTTCTCAGCTGCTCAGGAATCTCATGTCTCATTGTCTTGTAAACATGACGACATCGTCCGAAGCGGCATAACAACAGAAATGGCCGCTGGTGCCCGGCTCGCCGGTTGCATCCAGCTCCATGATGCCGCCTCCTTCGGTGGTGATGTCCTTCGCCGCCGTGCCCAAGTAAATCATCTTGTACAGACCGGCCGTGGTGTCCAGGGGCGGAGCGCCCCACATCCGAATCATGTAGTTCTCCCAGTGGGATTCGGGCTGGTTAACGGCATGGTGCTCGCATTTCTGGGGGTGGTGCAGTTTGCGCATCAAATTGTCGATCTGCTCTATCTCGTGGTCGTCGATGAAGAGGTGTTGCATCATCTGTTGGTAACGCCCGCGTCGGCAGACCCATGCCTCGCAGACAGTGGCGGGCACATCAGGCCCTCTGGTTTCTATCTCTTGCGGTGCGTAGAACTCGTCGGTGGGAAATATTCTCAAGGTGAGTTGGCGATTGCCCATCCGGTCCGATGACAGGACTACATACGAAAAACAGTCTGCGTGGGTAACCCCCTTGATGTCGTCCAGTGGGGGGGGAGGTAAGTTTGGTTTCAGCCATGAAGACTACCTGTTGGGACGCTTCGCAATCGGAGCAAGCGCAAACCACCCCCTTGGGGGGCCGGAAGGGGAGCTAGTTCAGGGGGGTGTAGGCAATGGTTTGGTACAAAATTGGAGCAAGCGGTGAGAGGGCCTTCCGCTGGAGGGCTCTTCATTGTTCTAACTACATGTTTTCATTGGTGCCGAGGGCCGGACTCGAACCGGCACGACCGATTACGGCCAACGGATTTTAAGTCCGTCGCGTCTACCAATTCCGCCACCCCGGCACGATAGTTCAGAGAAAAAAATGGAGGCGACGCCCGGAATCGAACCGGGGAATAAGGGCTTTGCAGGCCCCTGCCTTACCACTTGGCCACGTCGCCTCGTGCAAATGTTGCCTCTATTGCTCGAAATCGAAAGTAGCTGGACCCATATTGACTGTCAATCCTTGGACCCGTGTTCGGGGCCTCTGCTTTTCCTATATTAGGAACACTCCTGCCCACAACTCTCCCCGCTGGTGAGATATTGATGAAACAGTACCTCGATCTGATCAGCCGCATTCTCGAAGATGGTACCGAAAAATCGGACCGTACCGGTGTCGGTACCCTTGCTGTTTTCGGCCTTCAGATGCGTTTCGATCTGGCCGACGGATTTCCCTGTCTTACCACCAAGAAACTGCACATTCGCTCCATCGTTCGCGAGTTACTTTGGTTTCTCAAGGGCCATACTAATGTCGCCTATCTAAAAAAGAACGGCGTTACCATCTGGGACGAGTGGGCGGATGACAACGGCGACCTAGGACCGGTATACGGCAAACAATGGCGTGCCTGGGAAGCGACCGATGGCACCCTGATTGATCAGATTCAACGCGTCATCGACCTCATTCGCACCGATCCCAACTCCCGCCGTATGTTGGTCAGCGCCTGGAACGTGGGCGAACTCCACCTTATGGCGCTGACGCCCTGTCATTGTCTTTTCCAGTTCTTCGTAGCCGACGATCGACTCAGTTGCCAGCTGTACCAGCGCAGTTGCGATGTCGGCCTCGGAGTCCCCTTCAACATTGCCAGCTACAGCCTGCTAACCATGATGATCGCTCAGGTGTGCGATTTGAAACCTGGTGAGTTCATCTGGACCGGTGGAGACGCGCACATCTACTTCAACCACGTGGACGCACTCCGCGAACAGCTGACCCGCGAACCGCGCGAGCTGCCACGAATGGATATCGCCGACCGCGGCCAAGATATCTTCCATTTCCGCTACGACGATTTTAAATTGCTGCAGTATGACCCGCATCCGCCCATATCGATGGAAATTGCCGTCTGAGCTCCTCACCTGATATCGCCGTTGCCGTCCAAGGCGAGCTGGGATCGTTCAGCGAGTTGGCGGCTTTCGAGTTTTTTTCATCCGACTTAGAGATCGTTCCCTGCGAAACGTTCGAGGATCTGTTCTACGCTGTAGGTAGTGACCTCGCCATGTACGGCATGGCCCCGTTGGAGAACTCTCTGGCCGGCACTGTCGACCCGGTCTGGGATCTTTTGATGAAATGGAAACCCACTGTTCTCGGCGAGCTCTATCTGCGTATAGAGCACTGCCTCATCGGCCATCCTTCCGCCAAGCTCGATGACGTGCGCCGCATCTACTCGCATCAGCAAGCTCTGGCTCAGTGTCAGGAGTTCATTAGTAGTCTCGACGGCGTGGTTCAGGAAGAGTTCTACGACACTGCCGGTGCAGTGAAGATGATCAAGGAACGTGGCAACCCACATGAAGCCGCCATCGCCCCAGCACAAGCGGCGATCGATTACCAGATGCAGATTTTTGCAGAGGGCATTCAGACAAACCGCCGGAACTTCACCCGCTTCCTAGTGATATCCAATCGGACCGGCGAGTTCGAGGACACCGGATTGAAGTCGACGGTGGTTTTAAAAGCGGACCATGCGGACATGCCCGCTTCGCAGCTGCTGGAAGTGTTAACCCGACATGATGTAACCCTGAGCAAGATGGAAACGCGCAAGTGTCTCGGTGAGCCTTGGCTCCATCTGGTTTACCTGGATTTTTTAGGTGGGGTGAGTAACCGCCCATTGCAAGCGGCGTTGAAGGAACTAGAATCCTTGGTTCACGAAGTGCATCTGCTTGGATCGTACCCTTGCGGAACTCAAAGCGAGGCCCGGGATGCGCCGACACTGATCCGCCGCTAGATCCCCGACCTGGCGGCGCGTGCCACAGGTCCTACTACTGGCGGTCAGTCTTCTGAGATTCGCTGCACGTAGGGGGACTTGTTGTCGATCCGCCAGATCCCCTCCTGTCCGTCGCCATCCAGATCGGCTCGCACCTCAATCTTGAAGTTGTTCCAGCCGGCCCCCACTTCCCATTCGTATTTCTCGAGCCACTTCCATTCCAACCTGGTCACTGGATCGTCGAAATCGAAGAAATGTTTGTGTTCACGTTTGTGCGCCAGCTCGAGGTTTCGTAGTTGCTCGAGCCCAGCTTCGAGCCGAATCTGACTTCGCTGCGCCGGCTCGAGGCCGGAATAGGTGACCACGCCGACTGCGATGAGGATCACCAGCAACACCAGTGTCTCCATCCACTGATAACATGGAGCGATTATCGCCATCGTCGCAGCTCCATGTCAACCTCGTTGATTATATCTCCCCGTCCCAACGAAACTGTTTCGGGGAAACGATCGTACGGTTCGGCACTGCGGTACGGTTGAGAAACGCCGCCATCGTGTCGACCGTTTCCATTGGCGTCGATAAAACTGTAGACGACGTAGTCGCACGGCAGCAGGTTGGTGAGCTCGAAGCGGCCATCGGCCGAAGGTACGGTGGTGTATTCTCGATTCAGCTCCTGGCAGACGGCCACTACTGTAATGTAAGCGCTACACGTGCCCCTAGTAGCGGCCATCGCTTCGCCGCCGTCCATCCTATTCACGCGCAATGAATCTGTCGTAGCGTCCTGTGCTTCGTTCCTCGGATTCACGCAGGACACCTTGCCCCTAACCGTTGTTAGGTCGGATCGCTCGAGCACATCGAATTCGTACACGTAGACGCTGTCCTCTGCACTGTTGCCGGCCAAGTCGGCGAGCAAATCGGGACGGCCATACAGTAGGTGTTTTCCGGCTTTCCACGACACGTATGGATAAAAACTGAATGAGGTAGATGCATCACGCTCCCACCTCCCCATCGCAGTATCGGTCGAATCGGAAGCGATCCAGAACTTCTCGAGATCGCCCGCTTCTACTGCCTCGTTCATCACCAGGCGCAACGGCTCGTCATCGAGAATCTGCCCGGGGCTCAGATAGGAGCGCACGATCTCAGGGGACTTGCGGTCTTCTCTGCCACTGCCGCGAATCGACTCGTCCCAATATAGCTCGTGTCCCTGCCAAGTAACTCGTTTCAGCCGATAGGATTTGCCTGTTTTCTGAGCTGCAGTAACGAGATACACCTTGCGCTTATCGGTGGGCAAGTTGTAGGCCGATGCGATCTCCAAATCGGACAACCTGAACTCCAGATCCGAGGCCTCCACGTCAGCTGAAAAAACCATCAACAGCCTGTTCCGATCCAACGACTGTACTTTGACCAATCTCAAATCGGGAGTACTCATGCGGTAGAGCGCCAGATCGCCGGTGATAGTCTCTTCCTCTTCCTTCACTAACAGATCCACCGAAGGAGCCGCGAAATATTCCTGGTCGTCCAGTTTGAAATTTCGATTCTCATCTTCGAATGCGATGATCCGGTAACCACCCGCCGAAAGGCGCAGGAATTGGTAACCGCCATCCTGACCACTTTGGGTTCGGTAAGCTGGGAGTGCGTGTCCCACCGTGTCGTCGATATCGTCGGCGTCGTATGCCCAAATCATGGCGCCTTTGGCCGGCTGATGGTTCTTGAAAACAAAACCAGAGACCGTTGATTGATTCAACTTCTCTCCGGTTCCGAAGGCGAAGGTGTACGAGGCTGTCATCGGATTGTTGCGGAGATCGCGGGCACCGGTTCCTACCGTTATCACGTAGGTTCGATCTTGTTGCAACGGGCGTATGAACTCCAACACCAGCTGCCGTCCGCTGAATCCGGGCCATTTGAGCTCAGTAGGAGTTTCGGGCGCAACAAAGAACGCCTCGACAGTACGCTGTCGATCCATGGGTTCGCTAAATAGAATCTCAACGCGGGTATCGGCGGCAACACGCGTGGCATCGGCGGCGGGAGAGTGGGAAATGATCGTAGGTGCGGTCTCGTCTACGGGACCGCCTTGGGGTCTGCCTACCTTGGCACACGCTCCCAGAAATGCCAGGCCGATGTAGGCGAATAGGCGCAATGCGTCAACCCGTGCAGTAAAATCCGGGTAGAACGCCAAGAGCAGCCGCAGCTCGCCATCGATGGACACAAGTCGGACACCAAGAATTCGACGTCATAGCACATTGCGACGAGCTACTATAGTACATAGCGGCTAAGGTCCTCGTCCTCCATCACATCCTTGAGCTTCTTGGTCACGTACGACTTGGTGATGCGCAGCGTTTTCTTCCGCCCACCCGGCGAATCGAATAGGATCTGATCCAACAATGTGGACATCACCGTATGCAAACGGCGAGCGCCGATATTTTCCATCTGCATGTTGACTTCGAAGGCCATGCGGGCGATCTCTTTCACCGCCGTCGGCTCGAAGCTCAGTGTGACTCCCTCGGTTGCCAGCAAGGCAATGTATTGCTTGATCAGCGCGTTTTTCGGTTTGTCTAGGATGCGCACGAAATCGCTTTCCTCAAGCGCATCAAGCTCCACACGTATCGGAAACCTGCCCTGCAGCTCAGGGATCATATCCGACGGTTTCGAGGCGTGAAAGGCGCCAGCGGCGACAAAGAGAATGTGGTCGGTGCGCACCATGCCGTATTTGGTCGCTACGTTGCAGCCTTCGATGATCGGCAGTAGATCCCTTTGCACCCCTTCGCGCGAGATATCCGATCCGTTCTTGGCGGACTCTCCAGCGATCTTGTCGATCTCGTCCAGAAAAACGATCCCCGCATTAGTAACGCGGTCAATGGCTTCCGCCACAACCTGGTCGCGGTCGATTTGCTTCTGGGTTTCTTCCTGAGTGAACAAGTGCCGGGCGTCAGCCAACGAAACGTGGCGTTCCTTGCGGGCGGGCGGGGTCATTTCTGACAACATTTCCTGCAGATTGATGCTCATCTCCTCCAAGTTTCCGGCAGCCGAGAACACTTCCACCATTGGAGTGCGATCCTTAGGCACTTCGATTTCCACCGACTGCTGGTCCAGCTTGCCGGAACGCAGCTGCCGCCGGAGCTGATCCCGTTGGCGTTTGCCCTTGGTTTTGGGCACGCCATTGGAAAGCAGATCCAGTAACCGCTCCTCTACCCTCACTCTCACCTGCGCCTCTGCTGCACAGACGTGCTCTGCCCGCACCATGTTGACACCTAGGTCGGTAAGATCGCGGATGATCGACTCCACATCCCGTCCGACATAACCGACCTCGGTGAACTTGGAGGCTTCCACCTTTATGAAAGGCGCGCTGGTCAGGGCCGCCAGTCTACGGGCAATCTCCGTTTTCCCGACGCCAGTTTGGCCGATCATGATGATGTTGTTGGGCACGATCTCGGAGCGCATCTCGGCCTTCAGTTGCTGACGTCGCCAACGATTTCGCAATGCAATAGCGACCGAGCGCTTGGCTTTGTCTTGACCGACGATATAGCGATCTAACTCGGCCACGATCTCTTTGGGTATTAGCTCCTTCATAGTTCGATGATCTTGATCTGGCTGTTGGTGTAAATGCACAGGTCGCTGGCGATCTTCAGCGACCGCCGGGTAATCTCGGCAGGGGTTAGTTTTGCGGCATCCACGTATGCCTTCGCCGCCGCCACTGCATACGGCCCGCCGGACCCGATGCCGAGAATCTCGTCATCCGGTGCGAGCAGATCTCCTTCGCCCGAAATCAACAGCGAACTTCTGTTGTCCATGGCAACAATCATCGCCTCCAACCTCCGCAGGTAGCGGTCCATGCGCCACTCGCGAGCAAGCTCATGGGCGGCACGTTCCAGATTCCCGTTGAACTCCTCCAAGCGTTGCTCTAACAGCTCCAAAAGGGTCAGAGCGTCAGCGGTGCCTCCGGCGAAACCGGTCAACACCGAATCGTTGAACAGCTTGCGAATCTTGGAGGTTTTGTGTTTGAGCACTACATCGCCGTAACTGACTTGACCGTCACCACCCATCACCACCTTGCCCTTCAATCGCAAACCCAAGACGGTGGTACCGTGAAGGTGCTGTCGTTTCATCGGAAGATCCTCACGCCCTTGGATGGGCGTTGGCGTAGATGTTTTGCAGGCGGTTTAGATCGGGGATCGTGTACCGCTTGGTGGCTGCCAATGTCGCGTGACCCAGAAGCTCTTTTACGGCCGAAAGGTTAGCGCCGGCTTCCAGCATGTGCCGGGCAAAGCTGTGACGCAAAACATGCGGACTCATGCCGTTGGCTTTCACAACGGTTTTTAAATAGCGATTGACGATACGCTGCACGGTGCGTACGTGCAAGCGTTTGCCGGACGTGTTCAAGAATAGCGCACCAGCATCGACTTGGGTGATCTCCAGCCCCACCACTAGATCGGTGCGTTTCAGCAGGTAATGTCTCACTGCTTTGGAGGCCAGTGAGCCTAATGGCACGATGCGCTCGAAACGTCCAATGCCGACTTTAACGGTTGCTTCATTTTCGTGCAGCATCGAGAGATTCAATCCCACCAACTCACTTAGACGAATACCGCCCCCGTAGAACACCTCCATGATGGCACGGGCTCGGGCGCCGCGAAAGTCGTCGCTTGGCGGCAATGATAAGGCACCTTCCAAATCTTGGAGCTGGATTGTGTTGGGCAAGATGGACTTCGGCGCGGGTGTTGGTATACCAGCGGCGGGATTGACCGCTACCACGCCTTCTCTGCGGAGATAATGGAAAAGGGCGCGAACCGCAGTCAGCTTGCGTGCCTGGGTCGCTCGTTTGAGTCCGTTTGCCCGCAACTCAGCTACGAACTCGCGAATGGTCTGACGTTCCACCGCGGCCACGGGCAGGCGGATGTCTGTCAGTCGCGGCAACAGGTAACGAACGAACTGCTGCAGATCGCAACGATATGCCGACAGGGTATTCGGGGCGAGGCTGCGATCGTCTGTCAGATGATCGAGAAAACGGTTAGTCGCTTCCTCGACTCCCGATGAAGTGGTTAGTGGTGGGTACATCGATCTGATCGCGGCAGATCCAGGCAGCTCTAAGCTACCTGTTTTTCGGGCGATTCAATCGTCTCTGGCGACTCGGAACGGGTGTACTTGCAGATTCGGCAGTTTACAGACGACTGTTCGCTGCGCTGGGTACGCTCGTAGAGGAGCGGCGCTTCGCACTGGGGACAGGATTCATCGATCGGTTTGTCCCAGCTTGCAAACTTGCAGTCTGGATAATTATTGCACCCGTAGAATACTTTGCCGCGACGAGATTGTTTTTCCACGATCTCGCCATCGCATTTTTCCTCGGGACATTTGACACCCAACAGGAACGGCTTGACCCCTTTGCAATCGGGATATCTGGTGCAGGCGATGAACCTTCCGTAACGCCCAGTTTTCACCACCATGGGGGCTGCGCATTCGTCGCAGATCTCATCCGTCTCCGGCAGCGCTTGCTCCCCTTCAAGCGGTTTGGTGTTTTTGCATTCGGGATAACCGGGGCAGGCCAGAAAGCGACCGTTGCGACCCCACTTGATTATCATGTTGAGGCCGCACTCTTCGCAGACAATCGAAGATTCTTCCTGAAGCGACTGTTTCAATTCCTTCCGACGTTCGTTGGCGTCCTTGAGGATATCCTTCCAGGAGCCGTAGAACTCGCGCACCGAATCGACCCAGTCCGCTTTACCCTCTTCGATCTGGTCCAGCTTGTCTTCCATCTTCGCCGTGAACTCGACGTTAAACACCTGGGGAAACGTTTCCACCAGAAGTTGGTTCACGGTTTGGCC
>CAYNZV010000073.1:8658-11472 GCA_964401715.1 uncultured Gemmatimonadaceae bacterium
CACCGAGGTCGGGCGAATCGCTTCGTGCGCATCCTGAGCCCCGCGCTTGGCGCGATATTTGTTTGCTTCCTTTGGTAGGTATTCGGCGCCATATTTCTCGTCGATCCGGCTACGGACTTCGTTGATCGCATCATCGGACACCCGCGTGGAGTCGGTGCGCATGTAGGTTATCAGACCACGCACCTCTCCTTCCATCTCAATCCCCTCGTATAGCTGCTGCGCCACCATATCCGTACGTTTGACGGAAAATCGCAGCCGCCGAGCACATTCCTGCTGCAGAGTGCTGGTCGTAAACGGTGGCGCCGGTTTGCGGCGCTGCTCCCGCTTCTTCACCAACTTCACCACGTAACTCGCCTTACTCAGCGCAGCTACCAGTTTAATGGATTCGAGTTCATTGGGGATTTCCGCCTTCTCGCCGCCAATCTGCAGCAAACGGGCTTTGAAAAGCTCCCCTTCCGATTTGGACAGGCTGGCGTCGATCGACCAGTACTCCACCGGCTCGAAAGCAGCGATCTCGTTATCCTGTTCACAAATAAGTCGCAGAGCCACCGACTGGACCCGACCAGCAGAAAGACCGGAGTGGATCACCTTCCACAGCAGTGGACTGATTTCGTATCCTACCAAGCGGTCGAGTACGCGCCGTGCTTGCTGCGCGTTTACCTTTTCGACATCAAGCTCTTTCGAGTGCTCGATGGAATCGCGCACCGCCCGAGGCGTAATCTCGTTGAAGAGAATACGTCGGAGTTTACCTTCTTTCTTGGTAATCTCCTGACCCACGTGCCAAGCTATGGCTTCGCCTTCGCGATCGGGGTCCGTCGCCAAGTAAATGGATTCTACGCTTTTGGCTGCTTTGCGTAACTCAGTGATTACCTTGCCTTTGCCGCGGATGGTAACGTAGCTTGGTCTGAAGTTGTCGTCCAAGTCAATGCCAAGCTCCTTGGGAGGCAAATCGCGGACGTGACCCATGCACGACTTCACCACAAAATCCGAACCGAGGATCTTGTTGATGGTTTTGGCTTTCGCCGGTGACTCGACCACTACCAACGATTTTCCGCGGCAGCTTTCTTCTTCTTTGGAGCTGCCTTCTTTTTTTTGCATGCGTCTTCCTCTATTATCCTCGGAGTTCATGGAGAAGCTGCTGCTTCATCAAAATTCAGAAAATACCTGTTATAGTCTTATGTTTTGACGTTAATTTCGCCAATATAGGGAAGCCATTTCAGCTTCGCAATAAGCTTGCTTGACATTAAATTCCTCTGGCCGAACTTGGACCAAGTAATGATCCGTCGCAAGAATTCCAATGAAATCAGCCTGATTCGCGCCAGTTGCCTCCTCGTCATTGAGGTCCAGTATGTGTTGGAAAAGGCTGTGGGGCCTGGTGTAAGTACCATCGAGTTAGATGCCCTTGCCGAGGAGACGATTCGCAAAGGCGGCGCCATCCCGGCGTTTAAGGGTTACCACGGCTTTCCCGGTTCTATATGTGCCTCCATAAACTCCGAAACGGTACACGGCGTTCCCGGCAATCGGAGACTGGACGACGGCGACTTACTGAGCGTCGATGTGGGGGTTCTTTTAGACGGCTACTACGGAGATTCTGCCTTCACCATAGGTGTCGGTGTCGTACAACCAGCTCATGACCTATTGATCGACGGGACCTACCGCTGTCTTGAGGCCAGTATCGCCGTCGCCCGTGCAGGCAATCGGGTATCCGACATCTCCCATGCCATCGAAAGACAAGCAACCACCTACGGATTGCAACCGATCCGAGAATTCGGCGGCCACGGAATAGGCCGTCGTTTGCATGAGGAACCTAGGATTCTCAATCACGGCAAACCCGGCAAGGGACCCATTCTACTGCCTGGGTTTGTGATTGCTATCGAGCCGATTATGTCCCTGGGCTCCCCCGAATTGGAGACTACCGACGATGGTTGGACCGAAGTTACCCGCAGCGGCGATTACACCGCTCATTTCGAGCACACTGTAGTGATTACCGAAGACAAACCGGAAGTGCTTACCCTGTCCGCAAACCAGCCGTTCACAGAGATCTGATCCGCCGCGTCAACCTCGGCATCAGATGAAAATCACCATGTTAGGAACGGGCACGTCGGTGGGCATTCCACGCATCGCCTGCAAGTGCTCGGTTTGCTTGTCCGACAACCCTAGGAACAAGCGGCTGCGCTGTGCCATTCTTCTCGAATATGGAGGCCGTGCGGTTCTGGTCGACGCTGGACCCGATCTTCGCACTCAAGCACTACAGTACAGCATAGACCGCCTCGACGCGGTGTTGTTAACCCACGGCCACGCCGATCATCTCCACGGTCTCGACGACATCCGCGCCTACTGCTTCTCCATGGACGACCCCATGCCCTGTTATGCGGATCAAGCGACTACCGAACGCATAAACCTCGTGTTTGAATACGCTTTCGATTCGCCCTACAAGTATGCTTTGCCGCAGCTCGATCTACGTCTGATTGACGGACCCTTCGAGCTCTTCGGCGTTCGGGTCGAACCGATCGAGGTCCTCCATGGCCGACTGCCAGTACAGGGATTCCGCCTCGGCGACTTCGCTTACGTTACCGACTGTAGCCGCATTCCTGAGACCTCCATGTCGCAACTGACCGGGCTGGACACATTAGTGCTCGATGCCCTCAGACACAAGAAGCACCCTACCCATTTCAACGTCTCGCAGGCCTTGGATGTGGTCGAGCGTTTGCGACCTCGCATGACCTACTTCACCCACATCGCCCACGAACTTGACCACGACGAAACCAACAGGTCATTACCGGATCACGCGCAACTGGCGTACGACGGACAGAC
>CAYNZV010000073.1:11572-21964 GCA_964401715.1 uncultured Gemmatimonadaceae bacterium
CTGGCCACATCGGCATTGAAGTCAGCACTTGGACCAGCCGCAGTGCTTGCAGGTCAAGCAACTGCTCTCGTGAACCGTGGTGGCACCGCATTCCGGACAAGTACCTAGCGCCTTGGCATTCTCACCCCTGACCTCCGTTGGAGATACTTCTTCTGGGATCTGCGCATATTCGCCAGTGCGCCGCTGAACGTACCGCTCCAACGCCTTGCCGATAGCATCCGGCGTCGATAGTATGAGCTCTCCATTCTCCCACACCGGCGTAGGCCCGGAGATCCCCTTCAACTCGCGAATGACTTCCAGTGGATCGATTCCCGATCGCAACGCCAGCGAAATCAGGCGGCTGATCGCTTCGGATTGGGCGGCGGCGTTCCCCCCCGCCTTACCGATAGTGCTGAACACCTCGCACAGCCCTTTGTCGTCCTCGTTGATGGTGACGTAGATGTTGCCCTCACCGGTGCGCACGCGCTCAGTGACGCCGCGGGTAACCGCCGGTCGCTGCCGCGGATGATACCCGGCGCGAGGACATTCCTCCTCATCCTTCGGTTTTGCAGCTTCCTCCGAAACAGCTGAAGCATCCGACTGCAGGATGCCTTCGCGACTGCCTTCACGGTAAACCGTAACTCCCTTTAGCCCTTCTTTGTACGCCGTTATATAGATGTTTGCCACCGTTTCGACGCTAGTTTCTTCTGGAAGGTTCAAAGTCGACGAGATGCTGCTGTCGGTGTAGCGCTGGATCACCCCCTGCATCTTCACCCGGAAGAATGGATCAATGCTGTGAGCAGTAACCACGTGGTTGGGGAGGTCGTCATCGCCCCCGTACAATTGCTTGATTAGCGGGTGGTAAACTTTGTACTCGCGGAACGTTTCTCCGTCCGCTTGCTTCACCCGTCGCTTGTAGCTGGTGCAGAAAATAGGCTCGATGCCAGAGGTAGTCTCGGCGACGATCGAACCGGTACCTACAGGCGGCATCGTTATCAAAGTGCAGTTGCGTAAACCGAATTTCTCGATCTTGTCGCAAATGCGCGTAGGCAAAGCCTGAATAAACTTGCTCTTGGAGATTCCCTCGTAGTCGAACAGCGGGAACGCACCCTTCTCCTGCGCCAGGTCGATAGAGGTCTCGTAGGCGTTGTAGCAGATCGTCTGCATGATCTTTTCGACAGCATCTAGCGCTTCGTCCGAATCGTAGCGCAGTCCCATGGCCACCAAAGCATCTGCCAAACCGGTTATACCCAAACCGACCCGGCGATCGGACGCTACCGCGTCCATGATTTTGGGTAGTGCGTGGCGCTTCATATTGTATTCGATCACGTTGTCGAGAAAACGGGTGGCGATGCGGGTGCTGTCCGCCAGATCGTTCACGTTCAGTGAACAGTCTTCGCGGACGAACTTGACTAGGTTGAGATTACCCAGATTGCAGGCCGTGTAGGAAGCCAGCGGCTGCTCGCCGCAAGGATTGGTGCTGGTCAACGGATTGGCGTACTCCACGTTGTGGTATTCGCGCATGGTGTCCCAGAAGATGATTCCGGGTTCGGCGCTGGCGTGGGCGTTGGTTATGATCTTGTTCCACAGTTCCCGAGCCTTCACCGTGCGAAACACCTTGCCACTCCATTGGAGGTCGAAATCCCCGTCGCTCAGCACCGCATCCATGAACTCATGAGTGATCAGCACGCTGATGTTAGCGTACTGCACCTTGGTACGAGACGAATCGTTTTTGATGGTGATAAAATCCTCAATATCCGGGTGGTCCACGCGCAGGGTCAGCATGAGTGCTCCCCTCCTGCCCGCTTGCGAAACCGCGTTGGTGCTCTCGCTCAGGAGATTCATGAAGGCCGTGCAACCCGGTGATTGATCAACGGTTGCATTAACCGTTGCACCTTTGGGCCGCAGAACCGACAGATCCGTTCCTACGCCACCGCCGGTGCGGTACACCATGGCGGACTCCGAAAGACAACGATAAATCCCGTCCAGGCTGTCGTCCTCTATTGGAATCACGTAGCAGTTGGAAAGGGTCGGCTTTCGGCGGGCCTCCTCGCGGCCGGCGCCGTGCATAACCCGACCGCCGGGAATGAATTTGAAATCCATCAGCAGCGAGAAGAAGCGGTCGTACCATAGCTCGTTGTCTGTCTCTACCGAAGCCATGGCACGAGCGATGCGATTCCACATCTGCAGGGGGCCGGTCTCACCCGGCGCGAGGTATTTTGACCGCAACACATCGATGGCCAGTTCGTTGTCCTCGTAGTAGGTCTTCGCATCCGCGGCCTTCTTGAGCAGGTCGTCGTGGCCGTTTCGCTTCAGGCCGTTGTCTGCCAGCTGCGCCAAAAGGTCCTCGAGGCGATGCACGGCTTCGGGTGTTTCAGAGACGGTAGGCTTCTTCGGTCGTTGTGACGCCATTCTTCCCTTCCTCTTCAGCGTAAGATTCCCTTTCCGGACAACCCTATATCGAGCCGGGCTCCGGTCTAAATAGCGCAAAAATATTGGGCTTAGAAGATATGCGGGGAGTAGTGCGTGGTCAACCTGAATACACAGTATCTCAGGCTAAGATCAGCCTCATCGCACAACATCTTGTGTTGAAGCTCCCCAAAAATATCTGCCTCTTACGAGCTTGTCAAGCGGTTTTTTGGAGTATTTACACTGACCTGAAAAAACCGCACTTTCCTTCTGCGGAAAGTGCGGTTTAAAAGTCAAACGGATTGGTTATGGTAGTCATTGAGCCGGTTTGCCCGGCACCAATCCGAGCTCAGTTGGCTAATTCTTCGAGCTCGCGAACGAAGTCGCTGCGATCTTTGAATTGCCGGTAGACAGAGGCGAAGCGCACGTAGGCAACTTCGTTGAGATTGCGCAGTTGTTCCATCACTTGCTCGCCGATCTTGTTGGCCGGGATCTCCTTTTCATGCATGTTTCCCAGCGCCGTTTCGACCCTATCCACCAATTCTTCGATCTCGTCGATAGAAACGGTGGTTTTGTAGCAAGCGAGGCGAATCTTCGCCAGCAGCTTGCTACGATCGAACGGTTCGCGGCGTCCGTCAGTTTTGATCACCGTAAGCGGGACATTTTCGATGTATTCGTACGTGGTGAACCGACGACTGCATCCCAAGCATTCCCGGCGTCGGCGGATCGACATACCCTCGCGGCAGGAACGCGAATCCACCACCTTGTCGTCTTCGTGATTACAGAATGGGCACAGCATCGACAACCCTCCTAGTGACTGCCCCGATTTGTTCGTTGGGCAGACGTATCGTGACTATATAGTCGATTGGGGAGGAACTGTGGGGCGACATCGGACAGTGAATTGCCTTATTAGGATAATAAAAACAGCAGGATATGGCAACTCGTACAACGCCGCGATGGGTTATTGGAGCTGAAACAAGATCGGCAGTGTGACCTCTACCGAGACCGGTCGATCATTCTGCATGGCGGAGGTGAACTCCCACTGCCAAACTGCATCGGTGGCTGCTTGGTGGAAAACCGCGGGTCCGGTTATGTCGAGTACCTTCTTGACCTTGCCGTCTTTTCCCAGCCGTACACGCACGAATACCTTGCCTTCAATGCTTGCTTTGCGAGCAATCTCCGGATAAACTGGCATCACTTGCTTCGACGCTTTCGGCTGGGCTTCGGCCATCCACAGGGGTACTACCTCGTCTTCTACCTCCAGCTCCAACTCGGAGGTTTTTTCCAACGGTGGCGGCGGCAGCAAACCTGCCAGATCAAGATCGAAATCGGTGGTCTCGATGGTGGCGTCCTCGGGGATGTCCGTATCCTCCGATGCGACGGGGACTACCGGTCTTGGCGGCGGCGGCGGTCGCCGCCGTTGATGGGTTTCGGGGATCTCCTCCAGCTGAATAATAATCTGTTCCTGCGGTTTCGAATATGCCTTAAAATCGAAGCTAGGGAAAACTGCGAACAGCAATGCATGCAGTAGAACCGAGATGCCCACCGAGGTCCACAGCAACTTTCTGTAGCCCAGTTTTAGATTAGCTTCGGGTTGTTTTCCGCGGATCATTCCTCCTCGTGCCCAGTGGCGAAGTTGACCCGCAACGCTTCGACTTCTCGAAGCTCCTGTAAAACATCTGAGATCAAGCCGAACTCTGCCTTGCCATCTGCCTTGATGGATACAACCAACCGCGGGTTCGCAGTAAGCTTCGCGTGGATCAATGGCCCGACCTTCTCGAGGTCGATATTGTTGTCGTCGACATTGATGCTCCCTGTCGGTCCAACCCAGACATTGGTTACGTCGCGCCGACTTTCCAGCTTCTCAATTTTTTCCGCCTTTGGCAACTCGACTGGAATACCGCGAAATCTGACGAATACGGTCGACACCATAAAAAATACCAGGAGCAAGAACGAGATATCGGCCATCGATGCGGTCGGGATGGCGCTGGTGACCCGAAAGGTGCGTTTGAATCTCATCTTCTATTCTTCCGGATTCGCGATAGAAATGCGGGTGGCACCAGCCAGCTTGAGCTCATCCAAAACGTCGACGAACATGCGATAGCTGGCTCCTCGTTCCGATTTGAGAGACATGATAAGCTTTTCGTTCTCCTGCAAGCGTCGCTCCACATCCGCTCTCAACGTGCTGAACTCAATTGGGACCAGCACCTCTCTCTCAAAATACGCGATCTGATCGCGGGCGTTAATCCAGATATTGCAGATGTTCTTCTTGCTGACTTCCTTGGTCTCAGCGGCCGGCGGCAACTGCAGTGATAGCCCCTTGTCCTGGCTCATGGTAGTGGTGACCAGGAAGAATGCGATCAACAGAAAGGCGATGTCTGCCATCGAGGCCATCGGTATATCCGGCCCTACGCGCCGAACGTGTGGTTGCAGCATGGAGGCGCTCTATCTCAACCTGTGCTCTTCGACTTGCCTAGGTCCACCAAGACGTCCACGAGACCTGCAGTGTGCTCTTGCATATCCGATATGATCCTGTCGATGCGCGAAGCAAATAGATTGTGAAAGAACTGAATGATGATGCCTACGATGAGGCCTGAAGCGGTGGTGATCAGCGCTTCCGAGATACCGCCAGCCACGTCCGCGGGGACGACGTCGCCGCGGACTTTGATTGCCTGAAAGGCATTGATCATACCACTGACGGTACCCAGGAATCCGACCATGGGGGCTATGTTGGCTACTGTGGACAGCCAGATCATACCGCGCTCAAGAGCTCCTATCTCGACGGCGCCCGAGTTCTCAATTGTCTTTTCCACGTGATCAATCCCGCGTTCCAAGCGCAGCAACCCCGCGTGGATCACCGAGGCCACGGGCCCCCGTGTCTCCGAGCAGAGCTTGGCGGCGCTATTCGGACCCTCAGTGCGCAATGCATTTTCCAGCTCGTTGAAGAAATCGTCGGCGTCGATCGCCGCGCGCGAGAGAGTTATCCAGCGTTCGATGGTTACCGCAACGCCGAATATCAGCAGAACGAGAAGCGGCCACATCGCCCAACCGCCATCCTGAAAAAGACCGATCATTGTTCCTCCTTGGTAAGCTGTCGCGGAACTATCTTTCAAACTCCTGACGCCTAGGCAACGTAAACTCCGGGCGAGGTTTTGTTCTATTTGGATTTACTGTCTTGGTTAGCATCATCGCCACCGAAGAATGCTCGTTTAAGCTTTTCTTCCTCGGTTTCCGGCGGTCGAAGATTCCATATTCGTTGCTGAGCGACCCGTTCCCACGAGGGATCCTTCTTGGCGATCTCGAAAGCGGCAATCGCCTTATCTTCGGCGCCTTCCAACGCCAGCAGATCACCATTCAACAACTGTAATCGCGAATGTTTAGGATCAATTTTCAGGCCCCCGTGTACCAGTCGCCGGACTGCGATTCGGTCACCGCCGTTCAGGCGGATTTCCGCCAGCATGGCTACGCTTTCCAGATCCTTGGGATTGGCGCGAATCATGCCTTCCAGCCCTCGTTGGCGCAGATCGTTCCTGTTGGCGGTCGCCGCCATGCTGGTAATCCGACCGAAATAGGCGTAACGGCTTACGGTATCCACCTCCGCCAATCGAAAAAGCGTTTTCGCCGCCGCGTCCAGATCCCCCATCTCTTCCAGCAGACGCGCCATAGCATCTAGGGATTTGAGCAGCCTGTCTCGATCGTCCAGCGCTTGATTTGCTGCCAACTTACGGCGCCATTCGAGAGCCTTTGAAACTTCCCCAGCTTCTTCATAGAGCAGTGAGATGATCTCCACCACTTCCGTATCGCCGGGAAGATTTGCAGCCAGCTGGGTGTAATGCGAGATCGCCTGTTGACCGCGTCCCTCACGCCGGTACAAATCGGCAAGCTGGCGTCGATTTTTGTTGTCACCAGGCCGTTTTTTCACGACTCGTTCCAAACACAAGGCGGCGGAGACGTTTCCTAACTTGCTCAGTACGTGGTAGAGAACTAGGTTGGTATTAACGTGGGTTGAATCTCGTCGCAGGGCTTCTTCGAGCGATGCCCGCGCCGACGCGTAGTCGCGACTCTCGTAATAGACCCGCCCCAGATAATAGTGGCCACGTTGATCGTCCGGTTTGAATTCGAGAAACCGTTTGTAATACTGGATGGCAACCGGGTAATCTTTTCGATCACCGGCGGTTTTTGCCAAGAATCGGTATTTGCGAACAGAGTCCTCTGACGCTATCGCTACCGCTTCGATCCGCCTAGCAAACATTAAAAGCGCAAGCAGTACAACGGGCAAAATCAGTTTCACGGTAGTATCATAGTTAAAGTTTCTATCTCTGACTTTAAATTCGGGCGAGTTCGGGAAATATATAGCCCTGATTTTAGATGTCTACGCGCTGAGAGAGCGAGTTCCAGACTCTATATTGCAGCTTGGCAAAGTAGCCCACGAGTTGCCCTGAGCCCACTTAATATTATTTCGCCGTCTTTTCGGTGGCGTTGCAATCAAGTAGCGAAAATGTAACAATCGGGATGAGAGTTACCACCAGTCGTAGTCGCCTCCGGTCGCGCCGAGCAGTGAAAGAAAACCCCAAACGAGCCGGGAGCCCAGTTCACCAAAGATCATGCCGACAAAAAAGGGCCGAACCCGTTGATAGGTTCCCGGTCCGCCGTAACGGACTACAATTGTTTTGACACTCCAACCCACCAACGCCGAACCCCAAAACAAGGTTCCCAGGCCGGTGCCATACACAAATCCCTCTGGATGGAACGGAAAACGCAGGAAGCCGAATGCAGAAAAGACAGATAGACCTCCGTCAGGCCGCTGAAGCCTGCTGCGGCCAAGCTGTCCGAATCGGTGCCTGCGGATTGGGTCCAGACTTCCGTATATAGATAGTGGTAGTAGCGACCGACGCGCGCCGCGGAACGACCGGCTCCGTGTTGATCCAACGTGAAGAGCCCGTTGGAGTAGATCAGATCCAGCATCGACCAGATGCCCATCACTAAACCTGGACCAGGCCCACTGAGAGAACACCGATCAGACCGCGACGGCCTGTTTTTAGCATCGCGAGGAGCTTGAATCCTTCGAATTGCAGCATAATCACAGCGCCGATGCCAGTAAAATTCAGAACCGCAAGGAACGCCAGAGTGCCTCAATATGGCCGCGAAGAGAAGCTGCAACTGGTTGCGACAAAACCGCGAAAGCTAGCGTTTCAATTGCCAATGGAAACCATCTCGCTTGACAGTTTGGCAGTCCAAAGTCTAAGTTTTTACTCCACTTACGTATCATAGCGAACAGAATGGAAACTTTCGGTGTCTGTTAGTAAATGAAGCTTTTCATCGCCGGAGAAAACCAGCGCATTCGTCTCATCGCGGAAGGCGATGAAGACGCTTTTCGATCGCTGATTCACGAATACTACCCGTTGGCGTACAACTTGGCGTGTAGAATGTTGAACAACCGGCAAGATGCCGAAGAGGTGGTTCAAGACGCCTTCTTCAAGATTCGTGGGGCAGTGGATAGCTTTCGTGGCGAGTCGTCGTTGAAAACCTGGATACTGCGAATAGTCATGCGGCTCAGTCTAAACCGTCGCCGCGACCGCTCTCGGAGTTCCTGGAACCGACTGGGATTACATTGGGGTATGGCCAATGCAGAAGAAGGAACCCCAGACACCCAATGGGTGCAGCAAAGTCCGGAAGAAGATCTGATATCGCGGGAAACGGGACGGCGTGTGTTGGCATTGATCGACGAGCTGCCCGATCCGCTGCGTCAGGCTCTCGTGCTAAACAGCATGAACCAGTTGTCCTACGAAGAGATTGGTCGCATCCTGCAAGTACCGCTGGGCACCGTTAGCTCGCGCATTTACGCTGCCCGCAATAAACTGTCGAAGAAACTGCGCGAGCAAGATTTACTCTAAATATTTTTTGCCGGTCTTGCGAGGGGAACCGGTGAGCTATTTGAGCACGTCAATTAACACTTAGGAGAACTTGATGAGATTGCCATCGCGACGGAATGCCGAAGGTCGCAAACTGTCAGCCTATCTGGATGGTGAGCTAGGCCAATCGGAGGAGATCAAGTTGTCCGATCGGTTAGTGTTCGACGCGGATCTGCGCGACAGGATGAATGAATTCACCCAAGTTGATGCCATGACAGCAGCGGCCTTAAAAGCAGCTCCGCCCCGTGGCACTGCGTGCGTCGCCGATAAAATATTGGGCGAAGTCGACCAAATGGAACCGATCGACGATCTAAAGTCGGGACGGAGCAAACTGAAGCCTGCTTTGTGTGCCTCCGCAGGTATACTTATCACCGTCGGTATTGCCTTTATTGGTTTGCGGCGGCGCGGACTTGTCTGAACCGGAGGTCTTATCATGAGCTGGTTCCAACGAATGAAGAAGGGGTTTAAAACAAGTATCCGTCGCGATTTGTCCGAGAGCATTTGGAGCAAGTGTCCCAACTGCGGTCATGCCACCTACAAATACGCCGTGAAGCGCAGCTTCTGGATCTGTCCCGGCTGCGGGTACCACATGCACATTAGTCACAAGATGTACACCGAAATACTGGTAGACGACGGTAGCTTCGAGGAACTGGATGCGGACATCACCGCGGCAGACCCACTCAGGTTCAAAGACGACAAGCGGTACGTCGATCGGCTCAAGGCGAGTCGTAAGGCGAGTGAGCTCAATGAGGCGATCTACACCGGAACGGCGCTTATGGGCGGCCATCCGATCGCTTTAGGCGTCATGGATACTGGCTTCATCATGGGGAGCCTTGGGGGTGCCACCGGCGAGAAGATCGCGCGTTTGATCGACCGAGCCATCGCCGATCGCCGCACGCTGATACTGATCTGCCAGTCAGGCGGCGCCCGGATGCAAGAGAGCGCGTATTCGCTGATGCAAATGGCCAAGGTGAGCGCCAAGCTGAATCAGCTGTCCCTGGCCGGCCTAGTGTACGTAGCGTTGCTTACCGATCCAACCTACGGCGGCGTCAGCGCCAGCTTTGGCATGCTTGGCGACTTGATCATTGCAGAGCCAGGTGCTCGCGTCGGTTTCGCTGGCCAAGCGGTGATAAAACAGTTCTTGGCGACGGACGATTTGCCCCAAGAGTTCCAGAAGGCGGAAACCGTTCTCGAACATGGCTTCATCGACTGCATTGTTTCTAGGGATGAAATGGCGGTAACCTTGACTCGTTTAATCGCCATGCTTGCTCCCGCTGCCGAACTATCTGCCGAGCCGGAACATAAACCGATTTTGGCAGTATAGAGCCTGTTGTTTCCCACTTGTAGCCAGTAGCGGCCGCTGCTACTACGAACCCTAGAAAATGTTGCGGTACTTCAAGCCGAAGTAGTGTTGTTCGTTGGATGTCGCGAAGTCGGCTCGCACCACAAAATCCGAGTTCCAGTAGAATCGCAGTCCAGCGCCAGCGGTAGTGTGAACCCCCTCTATATCAAACTGATCCACTTCCGGCCAAACCCGACCTGTATCGACAAACCAGGCGACATGCCATTCCAGATACTGCTTGAATACCCGGCGGCTGGCGACGTGGTAGCGAAGCTCCGTATTCGTGAACATCCTGACGTTGTCGGTGAATCGCTGCCGATCGAATCCCCGCAGTGAATCGCTTCCTCCCAAGCCCTTGACACGTCGACTACCTCCGATCTCGCCGTAGGCGTAGAGCGGCACCGACCCCTCCAAGAGCTCGAACACCATTCGGTGCGCAAAGTTTAGTTTTTGCGTTATTGGCAGGTAACGAGCGTCGGTGAAAGTGTAGCGGCGGAAGTCAATGTCCGTGAATCCCGGATACAACGCCAGCACTGAATTCCGCGACGTTTCATACGACCATTCGTGGAACGTGCCTCGACGAGCGATCACCGCATCGTCTCGACTGTCCCATTGCAAGGTGAAGCTGATAAAACCTGTCCATCCATCCACGGCGTCGTCGGGAAATCCCTGGTCTTCTAGGATGGAGCGCTCGCCCCGTTTGCTGACGTCGGTGTTCTCCAGACCGAAACCGACGGACATGGACACCGG
>CAYNZV010000074.1:0-21832 GCA_964401715.1 uncultured Gemmatimonadaceae bacterium
GCCCGGGGATAAATCCTGCTGGTTTTGTTTTCCATTGTGACCGTCGGATCTGGTCATGAAGGTGGTCAGCAGCCGAGGCCGAAGCTGGCCAGCTTGGTTTGTTGGCAGCGGTGAGTGATTTCGCCACGGTGCTCACCGTAACCAGTGGCGTATTACATCGACGGTTTGTCGCAACGGAGGATTAGGGCTTTTTCGAGCGAGAAATCTTTGAAGAATCAGTTTTTCTGGCTAGGTCAAAAGGCCCCAGGTTTTCATTCAACGATTACATATTTACAACCAATTTTAGAGCCATTGAGAAAGATTACGCCGATCAGTACAAAACGGTTAGCCTGCTGGAGGATACATTCCAGCGCGAGAAAGAATGGGGTGGACTTGGTGTATATCGTTCAATTCATAAAGCGCACAAAATATGGGCAGGTCGGTTGTCTGAACCAACCGTTTGGATGATTTCTTACAATAACGGAGCGAGAATGGCGGTGGTAAATCGCGGCCAATCGCGAAATGGTGAGCTGGTCCTATTGCTTAATGCGGTCAGCCAATCAACGTTCGTCTTACATTCCACTGATCATTTTCGCGTTCCACGAGATGGGTTGTTTCTTTAAAAATTTCCAAAACGGAGGCCAAGGGGACCTACGCACCTTTGTACAGAGTCGAAGGGCCTCAGAGAAGCACAAGGGTTAGAAGCATTGCAGCTGGCAAAGCCTATTGCAGCTAGTTCCAGGATCGATGGCGATCAGTTTGCAGAGGTCTACTTGAAGCCAGTGAACGAAGATGAATACCTGGGGTCTACATCTTCGTTCACTGGCATTGGCAAACAGCATTTCGGGGATTAGGGAGTTTATTTGCTGCCTTATCGTTGAAACACAGGAGATGATTGGGTCGTCGTCTTTAGATCTGGCTTCAAAGAGATCGCGCGGGACAGGTATTGAACCGCCAAATCTGTATCGCCGCGGTTCCGGTAGATCAATCCCAAATTAAAGTGGGCCTCGGCGACATTTGGATCTCTTCGAAGGATCTGTTTGAAAACTTTCTCGGCTGCGACGTGCGTGCCGCGATCCATGAGAAGCAAACCAAGGCTGTTTAGCGCTCCAGGCAGATCTGGATCGACCAGTAGTGCTTTCCGTAGCGACAGTTCGGCTTCATCGAGTCGCCCCTTCGATCGGTGAAGAGCAGCCAAGTTCGCCAACGCTTCTCCGTAGCTTGGTCTCAAAGATATTGCTCTTTCGTAGTGAATCCGGGCGGGCTCGATCTCGCCCCTCTCATGGTACTCGAAAGCCAGATTGTAGTGTGCTTCCGGCATCAGTGGTGCGTGGGCGACGGCATGGCTCCAGAGGCGGAGCTCGTCTTGCCACAAAGGGCTGTTGCGAACGGTGTTTGCCGCAAACATGACACAAAGACCAGTCACAAAGACCTTGCAGCGGGGGCCGGTGCAGATGGTGGATAGAAGGATTACAATACCGAAAAGAGCCAGATACAGGCGGTGATCATTGACCGCAAGATTCAAGGGGATGATAACAGTGGGCGCCAGGGAGACGAAAAACCAACCCATGCCAAACGCGGCCATAGGCCGCTGGCGGATCGAGAGCCATGCGATTCCTGCGATGCTAAGCACGGCGAATGCTCCTAGAAGCGGTGCCAATTCGAACAACGTTTCTGATATGAAGAATTGTCGATAGATAGATACTTCGCTTGGAATGATGGTGAGTTTCACATAATGGATGAGTGCTTTTGCCTGCGTTGCGACTTGAGACACAACGCTTCGAACTGCTCCTACCTTGGCAATAGACTCGGATCCAACAACCAAGTAGGTCGAGCCGTAAACAACGGCAACTATCCAATATGGAAACTGCACCGCAACAAGGTCTCTCCATCGCGGCTTTCGCAGCCAAGCATATCCAATAAGGATCGATGGTAAAACGATCGCCGTAGCCTTGGAGAGGAGCCCCAAAGCGAAGGCTATTAGAGACAAGATTTGGTAGGCTTGCGATCCGATTTCAAGAGATGACTCGGCGGTTCTCGTCGATCGCAAGTATGCAGAAAACGAAAGTAGCACGAAGCAAGCAGCCAGGGACTCCGAACGAGCGCTGACGAAGTTGACCACCTCGGACTGAACAGGGTGCAGTCCGAATAGCAATGAACCGAGGATCGCCAGCGACAAGCCGAATCCGAGCTGCAGTAAAATGACGAAGCAAATACCAGAAACCAACGCATGTATCGCGATATTAACCGCCAAATAACCCGTGGGTGCATCTTTGCCGACAGCGTAATTCAGGGCGTGAGTCGTTAAAACTAGGGGTCGATACATGCCGTAATCGGGATTCTCCGAAAACAGCGATGTATCGACGAAAAAGAGGGGAAGATTGGTAAGCTCACGAATATGAGGATTGCGCTGAACGGCATGTCCATCGTCATAGTGAAAGCTGTTGTCGAGGCTTTGCAGGTTGGCGACGACAATCAGTCCGATCACTAAAAGAAAAGACAACAAGCTCTTGCGGTATTGCGCGTCCATAGCAAAAAAGCCCGCTGCTCAGTGAGCAGACGGGCTTGCAGAACGAAAAACGGTGGTAAGATCAGTCCATATTCTGAACCAATCTGGTGAGATTGGACTTGTAACGAGCTGCCATATTAGGATGGATTATCTTTTTCTGCGCTGTCCGGTCAATCAACGAGATCGCCGTCTGTAGGGCTCCAGCAGCGGCGTCTCTGCCATCTGCACTGCGTACTGACTTGATGGCAGTGCGCATCCTCGACCGCATGGCTTTGTTCTTGAGGCGAGCTTTCAGGTTGGTGCGCAAGCGTTTCTTCGAGGATTTCAGTTTAGGCAAGGTAGACTCCTGATGCAAGATTGGTGGGCAAAATATTCCTCGATATTATCATATAAATAGATTCAATAAAGCGCTTCAAGTTATTGACAAACAAAAAGATCCGTAAGGGCTATACAGTTCAGCAAGCGCCTGTGGCACAATGCTTGCTATCAAGGCATCGACGGGTTTATAGTCCCACCTGAGTGCGAACGCCATCTGCTCACTTTCGCTCCCCCAAGCGGCGGAATCTGGCTCGCAGCGTTCGGAAATCACAACCTGGGACACAACTTGGTCTGAAAGCGAGGGTGGAGTCGGTTGGTCGGCAGACGAGTCGACTCCACTACCTTTCTCGCAGCTTGGTAAGTATAAGAGCGAGGGATGGATGTGGCAAGAATGGTCGTCAATAACCCAAAAACTCAACTAATAGAGTTTTGCTGCCGATATATGTAGCCAACAACACATTACTGCACGTCGGATTAAATTTTCGGCGCACTGGTAAAGAGTAGCACAATGCCGGCAGCCGTCATGCAGGAAAAACGGGAAAATAATTTTGAAGTTCGAGTGCCCCGTTGCCGATAAGTAGGAGTAAGGATTTGAATATCGCGGGAGAACCGTGTTCGAAATCCATATAAGCGTATTAAAAACAATTACTTAATTCATTGTTTTCAAGGCGCACAGAGGATGAAAAAAGAGGTGTTTCAAAATCTTTTCACGAATTTACATGCTCGTTGGGGCGGGCATTAAAGTCGACAGATGATCGGCTACCAGGGGATAGGGAAATCAACTGGAGCTGGTCGTAGACTTTTTCGCTTTCAGCAATTGTAGTTGTGTCCACGGAAGGAGTGCTTGGTTATGAGCTTAAGGCTTAAGTCGGTTGTAACGTTGATGGTCGTTTTCGCGCTCGCGCTGGGGTCCGATTTGTTCGCTCAGCCGATCTTCGAAAATCGGACGCCAGTGGGATTCTCCCCCTCTGACAGTACGACCAAGATTTCGTTTCCGTCTGGTGAGGACATCAACATCCTCGTCGACTTGAACGAAGCAGCCAATGAGACCTACCCGGTCATTGGCAATTTTCAGAAGGTCGAAAAGGCCCAGCCTTATTTCACAGCGGAGCCCAACAAACAGGCCTACATGGATCAGGCTGTGGCCATCGACGACGACGGAGCGATCCACCGCGCGTGGGTTATGCAGCGTGGCATCACCGATTTCACGAATGCTGCTTCGACGCCCGTTTACGGTGTCGTCTATGCCAAGAGCCTCGACGGCGGTAGAACCTTCTCTGACACCGTCTCGGTGTCGGGGACGCTTCGATTTGATATGATCACGCCTAATCTGTCGGTTACGAGCGGGTTTTCAACCCTTGATATCGTTCTCAACAGCAAGGGCAATCCGCGCGTGGCCTACGGTATGGGCCACTCTCCCGACGGTATATACACCCAGAACGACAACCGGCGTTCAGGTACCCGTAAGGCTTACAACAATATTTATTTCAACTATTCGAACGACGGTGGTAGCTCCTGGCTACCGGCCAACAATGCTGTGGTCATCAACGATACAGCGTCGGTTTTGGGCAGAAAGAACGCTTTCCCGCGCATGGCGGTGACCTCTACGGACGACGTATTCATCGTCTACGAGAGAAATATGCAAGATATAGCCGCCATCGCGTCGGCCATGAACAACGATATCATCGTCGCTAAGGTAGACAATGATAGCCTGCAGCTAGGTTCAGCCCAGGCGGTTAGCATCGGCTCAATGGGGCAGGGCACCAGCCGTGGCGGTGTCCGCATCGACAACAATTCGGATATTGGCCTGTCGCCCGATATCGCCGTTGGCGACGATGATGTACTGCACGTGATATGGTACAACAGCAACGACGATGCGATTCAACACAAATCTGTGCCCGCCTCGCTCTGGGATCAGGTTGGTGGCAACGGGTGGAGTCAGGGTGATGGAGCAACTGTGGGTACTTTTGCCGACCGTATGGCTAACGGGAATGGTTTCGGGATGTCAAACGCCCTTGTCTCCGTGGCAGGTAGTTCAGACCGCAGTATGTATGCGGGTGATCATCTTGACGGGCGAGGAGTCCATCTCTTCCCCACGGTTGTCATCGATCGTCAACGCACGCCTGACCGCGTCTTCGCACTGTGGAAACACACCGATGCCGCCACTGGTACATTCTCGGACGAGAATATTGCCTACAATTTTTACAACTATGACGGCCTGAAGGGTGCCGCAGCCTCATGGCCTACCTCCCTCGTTGCTTTTCCCCAATCTTCAGGAGCAAACGGCCAAGCCGTTAATTCCGGTGCCCTCTTTGCAAACGGCACGATGCATCAGGTTGAGCAACACTGGGCTTTTGTCGACCGCGTAACAGCGGTCGTAGACGACCGTCTTTCGAGCCGTGGCGATCTGCACATCGTCTTTTCGGGTGGTCTTTCTACAAAACTCAATACGCCCGCAACCGCTGCCCTGGCCCCGGCCACTGCGCTTGGAGCCGGAAACTCGCTTTACTACAGCCGTTTCAACGGCGTGGAGTGGGAATTGCCTACGGTTGTGGCAACGGCCAACAACGTTACGGTTTCTGGTCAAACAGATGACGGTGTGGCGTCTAAGTATCGTGATCTGTTTGCCCCAAGAATTGACATGCGTAGCGGGGATGAAAACATCTATCTCACTTTTGTCGGCGGTTCGCCGATGGTTGTGTCTCAAGACATTCGTACTGGGAATGCGGCTGCCAACTCTGGTCGTGGCTACTCCGCGTTGAGCATGGGTGACATCCATCCCATGCCCTACTTCAAGGTGCTCGGTCGCGTAACGACTTACGACGATGTGTCTCGACCCGTGGGTGGAAACCAGTATCTCTTGACCTACAAGCCTGTTCACCCGCAGACGTCATCTTCGAAGAACATGATTCCGATTCTGGCTGCCGACAATTCGAATGGATCGGGTATTGGCGCTACGCAGCCCGGTTCGTCCAATGCGCCGGGAGGATTCCTCACCGGCCGCTGGACAAGAGTAGCAGCTACCAGCCTGGGCGTGACTTCACTGACGCCTGCTACAGCAGGCGCAGTCTATAAAGGCGCTTCGAACCAGGTTCAAACCCAGAACGACAACGGCAAGTGGCAAGGGTTGTCTGATGATGACGGCAATAACGCCTACGGCGAATGGGGTGACGATGGGGACAAGATTGGTCTTCTGGTTAAGCTGAACGTGTTGGCATCGGATTCTGCCACCAATTTGATGGTTATCCGAGCCAGTTCCGCTGCCCAAGCGACCCAAGCGGGTTATTCCTCATCCAACCGAACTTCGCAGAGCATCAGTCTTGGCGGCGCTGGATCCGCTCAGGCTACGTTCGTCTCTGGCACGGTGGTCGGAGCTGCTGGGAGTGCTGATGCCGTTTTAGCCGCCACAAACTACCCGTTAGGTTCCTATTTCATTTTGGGTGCGAACATCTCCATTGCAGCGACCAACTCGCCGCCGGTGGTGCGGATTGTCTCGCCTGATGCCAACACGCTCGGTAGTGGTGCTTTCGGCAACGAAACGCAGGACATTCGCTACGTCTTGTACGATGCCGACGACAATATCATCTCTAATACCGCCGGGCTTCAGATGCGGCTTTATTTCTACACTGACAGCGGTCTGAAGAACGTCCAGGATATTCAAACGTTCGCAACACTGATCGTTGACCAACGGGACATAACTGCAATCAACACCAGCGGAACCAATGACTTTATCGAAGGTGCTTCGGCTGCCAATATCCAGACCTACACCTGGGACGATCCGGGCACAGTCTTGCAAAGACTCGGTTTTGCACCACTTACCAAGGTGCCCGATGGGACCTATTTCATCTACGTTGTCGCCGATGACTTGATAAATCCGGCGGTGTTCGCCGTCAGCGATGGTGCCTTGAAGATCCGTCATATCCCGTTGATCAAATCGGTGCAGCCGGTAGCTGCGGATACGGTGGATACAGGTGAGTTTAATCTTGCCCGCAAGACCAATCCGTACAACATGAAATTCCAGATAGTCGACTACGACGATAACGCACAGGTTCGTCTATTCTACTCGGCGAACAGCGCGTTGTCTCTCGCGAACGTGGTGATCACCGGCGACTACCCCAATCAGACTCTGAGCCTGACGGGAGCTTCTGCAATGGAGTTGTCTGACACCTTGCGCACGGATGAGGACGTCGATTTTAATTTCGACGTCACCGCCCAGGGCAGTGGTCAAGACTCTCTCATCGCACAAAACAATTATTTCCTATATGCGGTGGTGGCCGATGAAGATACCTTTGCCCTTAGGGTCTCGAGCCAGCCGCTGGCAGTAAGGCATGGACCCTCTTTCGAGTTTACAGCACCGCTCAAGGGCCAAGTCTTGCCGATCAACACGAGCCAGCAGTTCAAGTACACCATCGAGTGGCAGCGCGGTCGTTCCGATCGCGATTTGGATGGAAACGCCACTATTGCACTCTACTATACCGGAGTCGATCCTAACACACAGGATTTTAGCGGCACTAGTTCGGCGAATTTATTGGCCACCACAGGTACCAATGCTGGTAATGCAGTACTGATTCAGGACGGTATCCGCGAAGACGACGAGGGGGCCGCCGACCAGTTTGTGTGGGATTTCCGTAATCCTCCCGGGGCACTGCCCAAGACCTACAGGAGCAGGCCGAGGGCGTCCACCACCAACGCGAATAACGCGAATGTTTATCAGGTCGGGGCGACTGTCGACACGGCGTGGGTTTACGCGGTGATGGCTGATACCTTGGGCAATACCCGAGTGCAGATGGGAGGTGCTGTGCTGCTGCAAGGCAGTGGCGCGAGTCCGGCGTCTCAGTTGCCACGAGTAGTCATGAAGACGCCGCCGCAAACGGGCCAAACGCTCATCAATGGTGACGTGATTCGTCTCGAGTGGGATGCATTTCTGATCGATGACGGAACCGGTACCGATGATGCCTACCTGCGGTTGTATGCAGCGCCAAAGAACAAATATACCACCATAACGCAGCTGGAGACCCACGCCGGCGCTGGCAATGGTGATGTATTCTTGATCAACAGCCTTGACGGAACCAACATCAATGCCGCGGGTGCTCAGATAGAAGATTACACCGGCGCCACGAGTCTGAAGATCCAGCGGATTATGGAAAGCGACGAGAATTTCTACCTCTGGGACACGAAGACCACTTCCTTCAAGATTCAGGGGACGCCGACTGAGTTTGATATCTTCGTCGCTGCCAGCATGGATCCACAGTTCGGTGATGATGTTTTCGTCAACGGCACGGTGGATTCGATCGCAACCGGTAATGGCTCGCAGTCGATGAATGCGGTGCTTTCCAAAGCGCCCGGTTCCCTGCGCGTCGAGGGAGCTGATCCGATCTACAGTATCGAGCTCGGACCGACGGCTTTGGCCGCCAGCTCCGGCGACACTCTGGATTTTCAGGTGTTGGCAAACTCTCAGGCCAGCAGCATCGACCTGATGGCGTTTCACCTGAATGTGCCACGTTCACGTTTCGAGGTTATCGATCAAGATGCAGGTACCGCAGGAGTCCAGCCGTTCAGGGACTCAACCGGAGCCTTTATCGGAGCCGCGACCATAGCGCAGAACGATACCAGCCAAGGCACCGACCAGTGGATCTACTTGAACTTCGTAGAGAGCAAGATCGGTAGTCAGGTGATCGGTAACGTGGCGGGCGACAGCTCGCAGGTTGCCGCTACTGTGCAGCTCCTGGTAAAACGTTTCACGGGTGGTGCGCCGGCTGACACAGTGCTTGCCTGGAATACCGGCGGTAGCCGCAAAACGGGATTCCGCAACGGTACCACGGAGTTGGCTGCTCCGCCCCGCGACATTGTTGTAACCTTGACTCCGCGGGCTCGCTTGTTGGCAACGGTACCGCTCCAGGGCCGCACTAGCTACAGCGACACGCTGGATGTGCACCTGCGTGAGATCGGTAGTACGCAGGACATAACCGATGAGAGTTACATCCGTGCAAATGACGTTGCGCTGGATTCCACCGGTGGGGGTGGCAGCGAGGCGACGTCAACTATTGGATTGATCAATATTAATGATGGCGCCGTTCCACCTGGACCCGGTGTATTCGTCGTAGGTGAAACGGTAACCGGAAGTATCGGTGGGGGAACGGCTGTCGTAACAGCCTTTGACGATCCTACTCTCACGGTCGGGGAGCCGACTGCCGGTACTGCGCCAGTCATAGGTGAATTGTTCACCGGCGGAACCAGTGGCGCGGTTGGCGAGATAAGCACCTTTACCCAAACTCCTGCGGTCGCTGCGGCCCCGGTCGTGTTGTCTGACTCGGTCAACGTGGTCAGCGACGGCTTTGGAACCTTTACTCTGACGGAGATCCCGCCGGGTATCTACGAAGTCACGGTAAAGGCCGATGGTTATATCGCCGGCCGCTCGGATACGATGAATCTGTTCAACGGCACCAGTGTCACGGCCGATCCGACCTTCGGTTCGGATAACTTGGGTAATCTGTCACCGGCAACGCCGTTCGGTTACCTCAAGGGTGGCGACGCCACCGGTGACAACCAGATAGACGTTTCCGATGCGACCCTTGTATTCAATCTGTGGAACTTGACTCCGGCCGACTCCGGTTTTGAGGGCGTGGCGGACATCAATGACGACGGCATCATCAACGCCATCGACCTCGGTTTTGTGAGCCAGAACTTTGGTATCGACGGCTTCGGTGCGCCGCCTGTCTTTAAACGGGGTTACGCAACGGGTGACAACGAGAACGCAGTGGTTGAACTCAAGGGTCTCGAGAATGTCGATTCCTGGTGGGCCGGCCGCGAGTTCGAGGTAAACCTGAACGTTACTGGCATGACCGACGTCATGGCTTACGGCCTCAGCGTCAGCTTCGAACCGAACCGGGTCAAGCTGGTTGGTGGGAACAAAGGCGTGACGGAAGGGGACATCTTTGCCAAGAACCCGCACGGTTCGCTCTTCTTCCATCGTATCCAGCCAGGCCAAATCGATCTGACCGCAGGTCGTATCGGCGAAGCCTGGTCAGCGAGTGGCAACGCCAATATGGCCACGTTGAGATTCGTCGCTCTGGGCGATGAACCGGGCAAATTGGAAATTATTGGCGGTGACCTCGTAAACAGCGAGTTCCGTGGATCTCCGATGCAGGTGGAAAAGGCTCCTGCCTTGCCGAAGGTGGCAGCGCTGCATCAGAACTTCCCAAATCCGTTCAATCCGTCGACGGAGATCCGTTTCGACATTCCCTCCGAGGGTCTAGTCAAGTTGCGGATCTACAACCAACTCGGACAGACCGTCCGGACTTTGGCAGACAAGCGGATGAAGGCAGGTACCTATCGCGTCAAGTGGGATGGTACTACGGAAGCCGGCCATGATGTATCCTCCGGGGTGTATTTCTACAACCTGGAAGCCGGTGACTTCGGGAAGATTCGGAAAATGACCCTGGTCAAATAATCAGGAAAGCCAACATCAGTACAAAAGCGCCGCAGGGATTGTCCTTGCGGCGCTTTTGCATGTACAACGGAAATGAATTCCCATCATCTGTTTGACCGAGGGCCTGAGGTCCCTGCAACAAGGCCCATACCTTGCGGGTTGCAGTCGCTTGGAGAGGGGAATCTTTTAGTTGTCTCCGAAATGACCCGCGAGTCAATTACTGGGCACGCGATTTGCGTAATCGGAGGTGCTCGGACTATTGTGTCCAGAATCTAACAACCTTAAGTATGCGAAATAGACTGATTCCGGCATTGATTGCTCTGGCTCTCTCGGCATTGTTGCCGAGCTCCGGAGAAGCCCAGACTCTGCGGCTGCAGCAGGCTGGATCTGGCGGCAGTTCGGACCGTGCTACGGTCCAGGTCGGACAGACCATTACCATCGAAGTATTCGGGGACCTTGGCAGTGTGCAGGCAGCTGGTATAGCGTTTTTTATAACCCTGCCCAGTGATGCGTTCCAAGTCATAGACCAAATACCAGATGGTATAGTTGGGGTCCAGCCATTTACCCAAGGGCCTCTGTTTCAAGGGGCAGGCGAACCCATAAACTTGCTGTTGCCAGAAAATGATCCTGGGGCGCAGAACTTCGAGGGGCAACAGTTGGACTACGCCGCAGTTGTGGGTGTGGGGGGGCAGGGTGTCCGGACCGGAACGGGAGTAGTGGCAACTTTTCGGTTACTGTGCGTGCGTCCGATCATCAACGGTAGGATCGACATCGACGACAATCCCGTACGGGAAACGCGATTAGTGTTGTCGGATGGTCAGGAACGACGGTTCATCACTGTTCGTGGCATGGAGATCACAGTGACCGGATTGGAGTTGAGGGATATCCCCGACGTGATTCTTTCCCCCGGGCAAACGGACAGTATTCAGATAGGCAGTCTAACGAAATACGTATCGAGCACATTGGCGCCTCCAGATTCGATCCGGTGGTCGTTCGACCTGCCTAACGTCGATCCCGCAATCAAAGAGGATTTTCTCGAAGACAGCCTCGCGGTAGAGATCGAGCAGTTAAGTCATATCGTCAAGATTACGCCCCTGAACGGCTGGGCGGGTCGGCAGCGGGTCATCTGGACGGCCACGGAACCTTCTGGTTTGATCCCTGGAGAGGACCCCAATCAGACGATTGAGATCTCCGACATCGTGGTGAACAGTCCACCGGTTTTTTCGATTCTTCCCGGCCCGGACGGTGTCAAACGAGATACTATCAGAATTATTGAAGACGCCCATCCGTTCACCCCTGGGATAATTCCAGATCGGAGAGTCGCATTTAGGGGGCTCGATCTTGACCAAATCGTCGATGACTCTGATGTCATCGATTCGCGGCAGGAATTGAGCTACCTTGCTCTGCCGTTTGGCTCTTTCGCTGACACCGTTAATGTGCGTGCGGACGATGATCCAAATACCCACGAACTGCTGGTTTGGTCGCGCCAGAACTACTTCGGGGTCGACTCACTGAAGGTGGTTGTATTTGACGCGTTCCGCGGCCAAGACTCGTTACGCGTCATCATCGAGGTGCTTGAGGCGTCGGATCCGCCCGAATTCATCCTTCAGGATCGGGAGCCGAAGGTTAGTCGAGGGGGGACACGCTCTTACCTGTTGAATGATATCGCCCGAGACGTAGACACGCCCCTCGATAGCCTCGAACTATCTTGGACAGATGACCCAGAAGGTCGTTTCACCGCGGATACTACCCGCACCGAAGCAGGTTTGGTGATTTCGATTACGGGGAAGCCCGATTTCTCCGGCTTGGGAAGGGTCACATTTCAACTTACAGACCCATCGGATCCCGAGAATCTGTCGGACATCATGGAGATCTTAATCACCGCTGCAGAAGCGTTGCCCCCAGTGGTGTTTCCTCCGGAAATAAAAATTTTCTTGATCTCTGGCGAAGAACCGGTGCAGGTAAACCTGGACGATTTCGTCGAAGATCCGGACAACATCGACAGCGAGCTTGCCTGGAAATTTCCCTCGTTGACTCAAACGGTATTAAACATCGACGAGAACCGAGTTTTATCAGCCTCGAGTCCAATCGAATTTGTCGGTTATGAGGAGGCGATCCTGATCGTTTCGGATCCGGGCAATCAATCGGATGAGCTGAAGATCAGAATTTACTCGTCTTATGGAGACCTGTTGCTGGGTGGTCTGCCCGATTTAATACTTGACCGTGGTCAGCAGCACAGCGAAATCGATCTAGACAATTACTACTTCGACGCTAACAACACCGACGAAGATATGACCTGGCGAGTCGCGGACAGTTTCGATATGAACATTTTGCAGGTTGGTATCGATCCTCTGACCCGTGTAGTGACATTCCTAGTCGATGAGCAAGCAACCTTTCGAAACGAATCAGTGATCTTCCAGGTTACGTCCCCGGATGGTAAAACCGCGCAGGACACGATGCTGGTAACCATCCGTCCCGGGGGTGCCCCCAGCGATGCTCCCTTTCAGATTCTACCCTTACCGTTGACGCTCGAAGTCATGGTGGGATCATTTGTCGAGGCGCTGGATCTGGACAACTTCGTTCAGGCACCCGCCGAGTTTCCGAAGGAAAGCTTGACCTGGGAGATCACCGCGCTCGGCGGTGATCACACCATCGCGGCCATTGGGGCCGGCAATGTAATGCAGCTCTTCGGCGTGAGTGCGGGGACGGACACGATCGCCTTTACGGCCCGTGACAGCCTGGGAAACAGCGGCACCCAAACCACGTTCATTCGAGCCTTCGGAGAAAGCGACATTGTCAACCTCTTGCCATTACCCGATGTGCAATTCGTTGCTGGTACATCTTATACGGACAGCCTCAACAAATTCATAGTTGATCGCGTTACTCATCGGGACTCGTCTATGCAGTGGAGCATTGAAGCTCAGTTGCACGCGACGGGCAACATCTTTCCTCGCGTGCAGCCGGGTAACATTCTTTTCGTCGCCGCGCCTGACACCGGTGAGGTAGAGATTGTCCTTGTGGCACGCGACACAGTGCTCAACGTCAGCGGCAGAGATACCATCAAGATTATTGCGCTTGATCCCGCGACTGCTGCCAGGCCTTTGAAGGAGCTACCGCCCATCGTGCTGCTATCTGGTCAGGCCGACAGCACGATATTATTGAACGAATTCCTGCCCGACGGCATAGTTGATCCGGGGCAGACGATTTGGCGGGTGTCAGGGCAGGAGATAACCACGCCTTCCATTAATGTCGAACCTCCTCACCGTCTCACGCTGCAAAGCGTTGGAGATAGGTTAGGATTGGATACTCTATCGTTCGTGGTCGATTTCGGTGGTGGACTGACTGCTTTGGGAACGATGGAGGTAACGGTTCAGGAGCCGACAGACGAAAGCACTTTGGAACTTCAGGTGTTACCAAACATGTTCAACCAGGAGTTCATCGACATCTACGTAATCGCGCGCCGTGGCATTGCAGGCACGCCTAATGTGATTCGCACCTTCGAAGGATCTGATAGTACTGTGGCAGTTAGGCAGATCGAGGAGGATCTGGCGGGTCGCAAGGCTCTCGTCTGGTCAGGCAACGTGCACATGCGGCCAGGTGCATCGGGGACCATTTTTTTCACGGCACAAGCGTTAACTGTTCTGGGTACACCGGTAGGTGACACGGCTTCGGTCACCGTTTTCACTACCGTGGCTGCGAAAGCATCAGTGATAGAGCATAAAGGCATTGAGCTTCAACTCGAGGCGGATGCGGTTCGTGAGGGGACGCGGATAATTGTGCAAGTGGAAAAGGGCAAACTGATAGATGGTAATGCGAAAACCGCACCGGAAGGCGAACTCGAGTTGCGGTCGCTGATCGACGTATACCCCATGGGAACGCGATTGCTACGTCATTCGACCATCCGTCTACCCAGAGGACTGAGTACAGAAGGATTATATCGCCAGTACAATTCCGAATGGCAGTTTTTAGGGATAACGGGAGTCAGGATACCGATCGAACAACTTGGCCGCTACGCTGTATTCAACGATACAGTTCCACCGTCGGTAATGTTGCAGTCACAGGCAAGTCATAGTGACGATTTCGCAGCTGTGTTGATCGATCGTGGTAGCGGAATCGATCTTTCAAGCCTTCGAATGCTGGTAAACGGTGAACCGGCGAATGCTGAGTTTCAAAACGGTCAAGTAAGGTGGTGGCGAGATGATCCCTATCCCAGTGGCCCAACGGAAATCGTAGTGAGCGTGGAAGACCGCGTCGGCAACAGGACGATCGAGACTTTCGTGGTGCACCTGCAGGCGCAATCGCTGCCCGCCAGGTTGTCATTGGAAGCCAACTATCCTAATCCGTTCAATCCAGAAACGACGATACCGTTTGCAGTTCCCGCTTCTTCTTCCGTTCGCGTGTCCATTTACAATGTGTCTGGTCAACTGGTCCGACGCCTAGTGGACAGCGACGTTGCCCCTGGGCAACACGAAATTACGTGGGACGCGAAGGACGAAAACGGTACCAGGGTTAGTACCGGTGTCTACTTCTATCGACTGGAATCGGCTGACGCCATTTTCACGCGGTCCATGATGTTGTTGAAATAAAATTTGACGAGGTTTTCATGAGATCTATAACCAAAATTTTTTCAATCTTCGGAATCTTGATGCTACTGCAGCTTGGTTGTGGCGGTGGCAATGGCGTAGGACCAAAGGACATCAAACGGCAAGAAGACAAACTGCGCGACCGGCTGCCGGCCGACTGGAGCTCTTACAATATGGGTTACTACGATGCTGCCATAGAGAGCTTTACGCAAACCTTGGCACAGGCAGACGGACTCGAAGGTTCAGAAGGGGTCAAGAACCAGGTGAAATCCGAGGCGCAAAGTGGTATAGGCTGGTCGTTTTTCAAAAAGCAAGGTCTTGCAAAATCAGATCTGGCTTTTAGGCAGGCGCTACAGTTGGATTCGCGTAACACGGACGCGTGGGTCGGTCGGTCAGGGGTCGCTCACGCCTTGCAAAGGTTCAGCGATTCGATCCAGTTCGCCATTACTGCCTTAGAGATAGAGCCCGATTACGACTCGGCACTCCGTTTCGACGGCGGTAATCGCAATCTGTCACACGACAACTTCGATTCCCGACACGTGCGTTTGTTGTTGGCTGAGTCCTATTTTCAAATGGGTAGGTATAGCGCATTGGACAGGCCTGATCCGAACAACGCCGCGGCGCAACTGCGGCTCATAAGAGGTAAGTTTAAGTTCCTCGATCCAGGCCACCTCATGCAGGCCATCAGCGAGGAAGCGACGTCGCTTCTCCGGGAATCCTCAACAGGGCTGTAGGAGATTGAAAAGTAGATACCCATTTCGGATCGGCTTTTGGTCGGTGCTGCTCGTCGCCGTTGTGGGCATTGTTCCGTCCGAGTCGCAGGACTTCAATCTGCTGCGACGTCCCCAGAATTCCGCCGTCAGCCTTCCCATCGGCGAGGGTTTGGATATGATTCACAGTGCCGAGCCGCTGGGAAAGGGGCGGTTCCGCATCAGGGCGCTGAATCGTTCGGTGGGATTTACCATTCCGACACTCGGCAAAGGGAGTTTATATACCGGCAACTACGGTTACGCCTTTGGCTTCAGCCCGGCTATCGATATCAGCCTTCTCGTGCCCTTCCTGCTCGACTCTGCGGGAGGGTTGAACAAGTACGGTACTGGTGATGTCGTGATTGGCATCAAATACGCTCGCCCGTCCAAGGTGCCTGCAAGTTCGCACACGGCGGTCCAGCTTTTTTGCAGTTTACCGCTGGGTTACAAAGGTGAGCATGGGTTAGATAAGGTTGGGGGTATTCGACCGTTCAGTACCGAATCGGTGGATATGGGGCTACAGTACTTGGTAGATTTTCACTTCCGCAGGCTCTCGCTCTTTATAAATGGCGGGTTCTTTAAATCTGGTAACGTCGATGTACTTTCGCAGTTGGTTTACGGTGTTGGTGTCGAGATAGGGCGCCAAAACCGCTGGGCGAGCTTCAACGCCGAATATCAGGCTCGAATCGCGTTTATGCAGGAATCCAGGGCTTCCGGGGCATTAAAGTTCGGCACCCGAATCCAGGTGTTTAGCGGTATTCAGTTGGAGTTGAATCGCGAGATTGGATTATTGGATCATCCTACCGGCGGCACTTTCACCTTCGGTGTTCGCATGCACGGAGTCAAACGCAAGCTGAGACCCCGGCATACGCTATATATTCCTATGCCCCCGCCGAAGATTGTCTTAGAGCCGCAACGCCTCTACGAATCAGAAAAAGTTCTGCGCCTGGCGATTCTGGATTTTGACGGTTATGAGGAATACGACGCCGGCCCAAGATTGGTTGCCAAGATTAAGGCCGAACTATCGCCATATGACAGCATAGAAGTGGTTGATCTTGCCCGTTTTTCAGGTGTTCCTCGAAAAGGTGCGTTGTCACCGGGGGAGGCCCGGGACTTGGCCATGAAGCTGGGCGTCAATGTGGTGATTATGGGAGAGGTCCTTGACTACGAGATTGATCGGTTCGCCGGTATGCATCTTCCGTATCTGGTCGAATTGCCCGAAACGAAGGTAAACGTCCGCCTGCGATACCGCGTGCTGGAATTCCTCGGTCCCGAAAAGTATGAAATGGAAGCTTTTACGGCTTCCGCAGATGGGGTCGGGCGAGTTCGCAAACGAGTCCGACTGCTACCGGTCGATCGTCGCAATGTGACCGCTACGGCCTCCGCTCGCGAGCTTGCTAGCTTGCAGGATGCAGCGTTGGTAAATGTGGCCGGAAATATGCTGGGCAGCATGGCAGAGCGCTTCTCTTGGACACCGCAGGAATTCTTGCCATGAAGGCGAAACGTATTGTGCATCTGGTGTTATTTGCAGGAATTGCTTTTAGCGCTGCTCAATGTGCCTTCTCGGTGGCCCCCACAAGCTCGAGAGGCAAGGATCTCACGATTGACCTGGCGGCCTTTCCAGATCGGATTTCGGTCGAAGACAGTACTGCCGTCGCCGAAATTTGGGCCACAGTTAGAGAAGGTGTACGTCCGGTGAAAGACAGTACCGTGGTCGTTTTTGCGACGACGGTTGGCACAATCACGTCGAGCACGATAACCCTTGATGGTCTGGCTATCGCTGTTCTACAAAGCCCAGGAGATGGTCGCTCTAGGCGCGGCGAAGTTGTAGCACAGGTGCATACAGTGCGAGACACCTTGGACGTGAATTTCATTATTTCTGCCGACTAACAACTTGACATATCCTTAGTATTATCAGTATTTTTGGATAACCCCATTTGCGCGAAAGCTGTTCCCCTGCGCAATAAAATGGCTCCAGAAAAAACGGCCTGCTCGCAGTTGGATTTAGACTTCGGCGTTCAGACTACTCGCATAAAATCCGCGCAGACCAGAGTTGCCTGTGCCCATTGCCGCACCGGAATCGAAATTCCGGAATGGTTACAATCGAAAGATCTCAAGCTGTATTTCTGCGATTCCCGGTGTCGCCGCGCTTGGTCGCGGGCCCGGCTGGGTTCTGGGCCAGAGGCAACCGTTGTAAGCGGCCACAGGGGAGGCAACTGGAAAATCCAAGCTGCCGCGGCACGCCTACGGGACAACTTCACCTGTAGAGATTGTGGCGTTACTGAAGAGGACCTCGGCCGCAGACTTGATGTCCATCACGCCATTCCGTACGCGATTTTCGTGGACAATATCGGAGCGAACAGATTGGCTCACTTAGTGTCGCTTTGTCCCTCCTGCCACAGGAAGGCTGAATTTCGCCTCCAGGCGGAAATGCCGCTTCTATTCAGAAGCCACGATTCGGTCACGTTATAGCATGACATGTTCGACGCCTGACGTTAGCGTTATTGTGCCTGCTTATAATGAGGCGGGTCAGATTGCTCCCGTACTTCAGACAATCGTGACTCACCTGCAAAACTCTAAGTATCGTTGGGAGCTCGTGGTGATCGACGACGGTTCGACTGATGACACGGCACTAGTCGCTACGGACATCGACCCCCTCGTCTGCGTTGTTCGCCATCCTTACAACATGGGCAATGGTGCGGCGATTAAAACCGGCATCCGCCAGGCACGCGGAAAAATCGTCGTCCTCATGGACGCAGACGGCCAACACGATCCGACAGATATCCTACGTTTCATCGAGGAATGCAATAGATTCGACATGGTGGTAGGAGCAAGGAGTCGCGCCAGTCAAGCAGGTTGGCACCGCCGTATTGCGAACGCCTTATACAACCGGTTCGCGACTTATGTCACTGGTAGAAAGATACAGGATCTGACATCGGGATACCGAGCTATTCGCCGCGAGGTAGCGCATAGGTTTTTGAATCTGTTGCCGAACGGATTCTCGTACCCAACCACTATAACATTGTGCCTGATGCGAGCGGGCTTCAGCGTGAACTATATGCCGATCGAGGCTGCAAGACGTTCTGGAAAGAGCAAGATCAGACTTTTTTCGGATGGAGCCAAGTTTCTGCTGGTGATCATGAAGATTTGCATGTTGTTCTCTCCTCTCAGAATTTTTCTTCCGGTGAGCATTTACGTGTTTTTGATTGGGCTCGGGTATTACGGCTACACCTACTGGAGTAGTCACCGATTTACCAACATGTCGATGCTACTGTTCGCGACCTCCGTGCAGATTTTTATGATGGGACTGATTGCTGAACAGGTGGCGCAAATGCGTTTCGAACGTTCGGATGAGTCGTGAATCTGGCGATTTGTTTTTTTGGGGCTTATAAACTCGAGTCGGGATATCCAGTCAACGGGTATATTCTGGAGGGCCTTCGCGATGCCGGATGCGAGGTGCAAGAATGCCGCGAAACAGTTTGGGAGGGGTTTCTGCACGAGGGCGCGGGTTGGCAATGGCGCAGTTTAATCAAGGTCGCGCTGAAGGCGTTGAAAGGATACATCTCCTTGGTCCGCAGATACCGACGAGTTGACGTTCACCACTGTGTTATGGTCGGCTACCCTGGATTCGTGGAGGTATTGATCGGTCGCATGTTGAATCTGTTCAAAGACCGTTGTGTGGTTCTTGTCAGCTTTATTTCGCTTTATGACACGGTAGTTGTCGATCGTAAGCTGGTGATGGCCGGGAGTTGGCGCGCCGTGCTGTTGAAGATATTGGATCGCAAGGCTTTCGAGGCTGCCGATGTCGTGTTGGTGGATACACATGAACAGGCACGCTATTACGCTATGATGTTCGGACTGCCGGAGGGCAAATTCATTCGCAGCTTTGTCGGACACGAATTTCAGGAATACGCGCCGTGCAGACCGCGCTCAGGTGAAGAGCGAGGTCTGCGTGTTCTGTTTTACGGTACCTACGTGCCTTTACACGGAATTGATGTGATTCTTGATGCCGCAGCGCAGCTGGAACTAGAGTCGGGGATTAACTTCACGTTGGTCGGTCGTGGCCAACTGTTTGAAGAGCTGGAATTGCGCGCCCGCGATTTGACGAATGTGAAATTAATTGATAGGTGGATCGGTGTCGGCGAGTTGGTGGAGCACATATGTTCGTCTGACCTCTGTTTGGGTATTTTCGGCCGTACCGCGAAAGCGGCCCGGGTGATTCCCTACAAGGTCTTCGGTGCCGTCGCTTTGGGGAAAGCGGTTGTAACCCGCGATTCTCCCGCCATCCGGGAGTTTTTCCGAAACGATGAGAGTGCACTCCTATGTGCTCCAGAGGGACCGGATCTCGCCAAGACGATCTTGAGAGTGTGCGCAAATCGCGAATTGCTCCAACAGGTAGCAAGTGCGGGTCATCGAAGATACCTGGAGCTGGGAACACCGGCTGCTGTCGGAGCGAATTTGCGGCCCGCGATAGAGCAACGGCTTGCGGGTTGAAGCAGAAACCGAGTGGGGCGAGAGCGAGATTCGTGGCCCGGTTCATCTTTTCCGAGAGCGTCTCTTGTTGCGCCTGTTCCGCAGGATGTTGGCAGGCGGTAGGGTGCTGGATGCTGGATGCGGCAGTGGCAGTTTCGCTTTGGATCTGTGCCGCTGCGGTTACAACGTCGACGCTGTCGAGGATTCCCTCGCTTTCGTTGAGTTCGTTCGCGCGCGTGCGGAACGCGGAGGTTGCGGGGGCAGGTTGCAAGTGCGGCAGGGGTCCGTTACGCAACTGGATTTCGGCGAAGAGCAGTTCGATGGGCTGGTTTGCGGTGAAGTGCTGGAACATGTAACTCCGCAAGCTGGAGGAGATAGGGCAGCGGTCAAGGAATTCCATAGAGTTCTGAAGAAAGGTGCTCCATGCGTGGTCAGCGTGCCTTTCAATCCAGCCCTATGGGACAACAGTGACGTATGGGCCAAACACGTGAAGCGCTATACCGAGTCCGATCTTGTGAATTTGTTCGAGCAAGCCGGTTTTGCGATCGAGCAAACCAGGACTTGGGGATTCCCGTTGGGCCGGTTGTACCATCGGCTGTTGTTTGCGCCTTGGCTTGTGAGGACCTCTGGTAAGTCACTCGATGAAAGAGAAGCGCGGGTCGACACTCGCGTGGGCCGATTTCCTATGCTGGTTCAGATCATCTCACGGATGTTACAGTTTGATGAGTTATTTTCAGGGTTTCAGTGGGGCAGGGGGATTGTGTTGATGGCGCGAAAGGGCCATGGAGACGAATGACAATTGGAATTGCGGTCGTTGGGACCGGTTATTGGGGACCAAATCTGATCCGGAATTTTAGCACCCTTGATGCGTGCAGGGTCGTTGCGGTCGCGGATTCGTCGCGCGAGCGTCTCGAAGCTGTCGGCCGTACATATCCGCATGTAAGCCTTACAGATAGATTCGACGAGTTATTGCAAGACGAAGATATCGACGCAATTGCCATTGCCACGCCAGCGGACACGCATTACGAACTCGGGAAAACAGTCATCGAGAGCGGGAGATCCGTATTGATTGAAAAGCCGTTGGCCACCACAGTCTCCGAATGCGAGAAGTTGATCGAACTGTCTGAGCAGCAGCGCAAAGTGCTGATGGTGGGACATACCTTCGAGTACAATGCTGCCGTGGAATGTGTCGGTGAATACATAGAAAAGCAGGAACTCGGGGAGATTTACTATATCTACTCGCAAAGATTGAATCTAGGCATTGTGCGCCGAGACGTGAACGCAATGTGGAACCTCGCTCCACACGATATTTCGATAGCGTTGAAATGGCTCAAGCAAATGCCTGTAGCGGTAAGTGCAAGAGGCTACAACTTCCTGCAGGACGATGTGGAAGACGTAGTGTATCTCAATCTTGAATTTTCCAGTGGCGTGGCCGCCCATATCCACGTCAGTTGGTTGGACCCTGGGAAAGTACGTCGAAGCACCGTTGTCGGCAGCGAGAAAATGGTTGTCTATGATGATGCTAGTTCGGATGCAAAGATTCAGCTCTTCGACAAGGGAATTGACCGCCGCCACATTGGCGGATCGCTAGGTGAATTCGATACGTTCGGGAAGTTTCAGCTGATCCAACGTGCGGGAGACGTCTTGATCCCACGGATAGATTTTATAGAACCTTTGCGAATTGAATGCGCTGAATTCGTGAACAGCGTGGAGTCTGAACGAAAACCGCGCACAGACGGAGAGAGTGGTCTCCGAGTCGTGCGCATTTTGGAAGCAGCTACCAGGTCGCTGC
>CAYNZV010000075.1:0-12342 GCA_964401715.1 uncultured Gemmatimonadaceae bacterium
AATGATCGAGAGCCAGCTTGCCAGGACGATGCCGGTGAGCTAACGGAAGCAGTGGTTCATCTCCTGTTGGAAAGTGTTAAGATCATTCTTGAATTCTTGGTGCAACGCCTGATTGTCGTTCTTCGTCTCCGACCGCAGGTCTGCGAACCCAATTTTAATGGTTCTGCTAAGCTGGCGCTGGTCTTCTTCGATCAAAGACAACGGGAGGTTGACGTGTTGGAGAACGTCGCAGTGGTTTCGGGTTTTTTGCTCCCGGCATTTGCACTGCAAATCAATATAGGTTGAGTGTTTTTGTCCGACCAAACGCAGCCCCAGCGAATACCGCGTTCGAGGACAGTGCGAAAGAGGGTGTTGTTGTGTAGACCATGTCACCGACGGCCAGCGTGTACACTTCCGGTGAGGTGCGTGACTAACGCACGTAAGGCACACTTTCGCTCACGGTATAACAGCCTCTGTCCCCAAGTTTTCTTCCAGCCACGTCTTCAGTGGTACGTCCTCGTCAGACGGGGAGGTGTAACCGAGGCCGCCGGAATAGCTTGCACCGAACAGTTGTTTGCGAACGGGGTCACAGTGTTCGAGATAATGCTCCACACTCATGTCGTCGCGAGGGCGCAACCAGCGGTAGGAGTAGCCGTAGAAAAGTACACGTCTGGGGATGTGCCAGTAGTTGTGGCTCGCTGAATGCCATATGCGGCGATCGAAAAAAACCGCTGTTCCCGGCTTGACGCAGATCGGCATAGCGCCCTCGACGAGATCGTTGAGGTTTTTTCCAGGAAAGTCGTTTTGCAGCTGGCTGCCCGGCACGATGTAGAAGTTGCCGCGGTCGGGTTCGGAGGTATCAGTGAGAAAGAAGCCGACCTTCAAGGAGACCCTTGGGCGTGGATTGGTCTCGCAGTCTTGATTGATGCGGCCACTGTCTTGGTGCCAGCTCAACCCCAGCCCGTCCTTTTCAAGGCTTGTACCGGGAATCGCTGGAGTGACGTTCATGTGGGTGTGGTAGAGCTGGATGTGCCAGCCGAGAATGCCCCACACCTTGGGAAAGGTCTTGTACCAGTCGAGCAGTTCGAGGAAGTGGTCGTCTCTCCCAATGAAGTTGCGAAGGTTGGTAAGCTCGTCTGGCGGGCTGTTCGTGCGCCAGCACTCCTCCCGATCGATGCGATCGACGACGGCTACGAGATCGTTCACCATCTCGCCGGTTAGGGCGTTTTCGACGATGAAGTAGCCGTCGTTCTCGAACTTTTCCGACTCTGCGTCGGTCAGCAGATAATCGGCATATCTGGAATCCATTGCTTCCTCCACAAAGCGTTCATGGAAGAAAGAAAATAAGCGCGAACGCTTTTTGCGATAATTGCGCATATTATCGTTCTGGCACTGACCATGGCGACCGAACAAAGGAGAGTCCAATGCCTGTCTGCTTGGGCGCGTATTCGCACTTCGAGCCGATCATGAAGGACAAAACCCACCTGCGCTACTTGGCGCAGCTGGGAGTGGACAAGGTGATCGTTGGCTGCAACGACCCGGCACTCAACCCCCCGGGGGGCAAGGTTGGAGGAAGAAAACCGGGGATAAAGTGGGATTATCTCAGGATCGTAAATCTGGTAAATGAGATCCGCGACCTGGACATGGAGCTGGGCACACTTGAGCTTGTCGGCCAGGCCGAAGCGTCGGCTATGGAACATATCTGGCTTGGGGGCGAGCTGCGCGATCAGCAGATCGAGAACCTGATCCACAACATCCAGCTGGCAGGCAAGGCTGGTGTGACCCTGATGGCGTATCACTGGATGTGTAATCCGGAGAACATGGTGAACGCATCGTGGCGCCATTCCTACGAGGTGCCCGGTAGGGGTGGAGCGCTGCTTTCGGCGGTCGATATGGAGAAACTGGAGCCGTTGCCACTCTTCCGCGGCCGTGAGTACAGCCGCGAGGAGATGTGGGGCAACTACGAATACTTCGTCAAGAAGATCCTGCCGGTATGTGAGGATTCCGGCGTGCGCATGGCGGTGCATCCGGATGATCCGCCGGTGGAGAGCATGGGCGGTATGCCGCGGCTGTTCTATAATCTGGAAGGTCACATGCGGGCGCTGGAGATCGCCAACAGCCCGGTCTGGGGGATCAACATGTGTCTGGGAAACTGGCAGGCGATGGGGATCGATCTGGATCACGCCATTAACACCCTGGGTGGCGAGAAGATCTTCATGGGTCATGTGCAGGCGGTCACCGGTACGGTGCCGAAATTCCAGGAGGCATTTCTCGACTTGGGAGATTGCGACTTCCTTTCCGTGGTGCGCTCCTTGAACAAGGCTGGATCCAATGCCCATCTGGCTCCTGCACACTGGCCGCGCATCATCGGTGACGAAGGATTCCGGCAGGGTAATGCGTTCGACTTGGGTTACATGCGTGCCTTGATTCAAACCGCGAAAAGGGAACCTTGATATGGTAATGGTAGGCTCGGGTGACTTACGCTACGAAGTCGCGGTGGGTTGGGGCTCGTTTCCAGATGGCATGAAGCTGGGGTGGGTCGCCGCCGTTGGCGTTGACTCCAAAGACCGCGTTTATATCTACAACCGCAGCGATCATCCCCTGGTGAGACTGGATAAAGAGGGCAACTTCGTCGATTCTCTGGCGGCAGATATCCTCGTGGACGCCCACGGCATCCTGATCGACGAACACGACCACGTTTTTTGCGTCGAACGCGAAGCCCACTGTATGCGGCATTTCGACCCGGATGGCAACTTGGTTGCCACTTTGGGGACCCCGGGCGAACAGGGAGCCGAGGGAGAGCCGTTCCGGCTACCTACCGACATCGCCTTCGACACGGCCGGCGACATGTACATCTCGGACGGCTACGACAACGCGTGCATCCACAAGTTCACCGCAGCGGGGGAGCTGATCAAATCGTGGGGGAAACCGGGAACCGGTCCGGGCGAATTCGATTTGCCGCACTGCGTCCGTGTTGATCGCAACGACCGTGTAATCGTCTGCGATCGCAGCAATAATCGGGTGCAAATATTCGACACCCAGGGTGAATACTTAACCGAGTGGACTGACCTGAACCATCCGGACACAATGCACATTGATAAAGACGGCATCGTCTACATCGCCGAGCTCGATCAGCGGGTGAGCATTCTAACTCTCGATGGCGAGCTTCTGTGTCGCTGGGGTAAAGGCGAACGGCTGGACGAACCGGGCGAGTTTTTGGGCTGTCCTCATGGCATATGGACTGACAGCAGCGGCGATCTCTATGTAAGCGAAGTGCAGGCGGACCAACGGGTGCAGAAGTTTGTGCGCCAATGGTGACGGGCCGGTCGCCGATTCACTCAAGGGAGACTTGATTTGGAACGAAGGGAGATCGCGACCGAAACCGGAGATGTAATTGTGGTGGGATCGTTCCATGACGCCGAAGCTCCTTCTTTCAAAGCGAATCTCCATTGCCACAGTAGCCACAGCGACGGCCGCTTTTCACCGCAGGAGGTAGCCGAGCTCTACGCCGGCCAAGGGTATCAGGTGCTCTGCATTGCCGATCACAATGCCTACGGTGATCAGGATGGCGACGGGGTTCACGACTGGAACCTGGACGGCGAGGTCATGTCGCTGTTCCGACCACGGAACGAAGGTTCCAAACCGCACTTCCCTATCCTCGAGGATGCCGGCCGCGAGGCTTACCTGCGTGATTACACCAAAACTGCCACTGAGCAGGGAAGACCGTGGGTACAAGAGAAATGGAAGCTTGCTAGGGAAGGCGAGTTGTTGTTCCTTGCCGGTTTCGAGGACCACTTCACCGGTCCTCACATTGTTGTCAATGGATTCCCCATTGCCGATGAGGGAAGCGACATTGCTCGCTTCCGCGGTACGACCAACTACAGGGAAATTACGCAGACGGCAGGTGGTGTGGTGTATCTGCCGCATCCAAACGAGTGGAACGACGAGCCGGAGTATTTTCTGAACGACCCTGAACGGCGCAAGTTCGACGGAATCGAGGTGGTCAACGGCTACACCATGCGGTACGGCAAGCTCGAGCATCCCGCGGGAGTGCGCGGATTCGCTCGACGTATGTGGGACGGAATTCTGAGTGCAGGTGTCAGTTGCTGGGGCTATGGGAACGACGACATGCACACTGACGGTAGAAACGACGCCCCCGCTGGTCCGTTCACCGCATGGATGCAAATCTGGGCGGAGAAACTTGCGGTGGATGATGTGCTGCAGGCGCTACAGACCGGGAGTTTCTATGCCAGCACCGGTGTTTCGGTGTCATCGCTGACGCTCGAGAATGCCGACCTCTGCGTCGCGACCGAAAACGCCAATCGCATCCGTTTTATTGGGCGTGGGGGACGGTCGTTGCTCGAGATTGAATCGAAAGAAGGTGATTATACGATTAGGGCCGATGAAGGCTACATCCGCGTGGAGTGCGTGAGCGAGCAGCTGCGATGGCCGGACGAACAGCCCGAGCTCGTCCAATGGTCGTTCTGTCAACCGTTGTGGATTATTGGCGAGGATCAGAAGATGCCGGAGGGGCTATCGTTGTCATAATCAGCGTTTTCGTGACTTTGGCGGTTTGGTCGGTTTCGGCCGCAGGAGCAGAGCCCCCGCCGTAAGTTCAGATCACCTCGCATCCATTACCATGCACCGCCAATCTGCTTGGCACCGTCGTCCTTCATCAAACCCACTTCTCCCGCTCCCACTGCTTTTCGGAAATCCGTTCGACGTAATCTTCTCCTATGTTTTTGAGCAGCCACCCTTTCAACGGAACATCCTCGTCGGTCGGCTGCCACCAACCTTTGACGTCGACGCCGTCGCCCATCAGCTGACGACGGATCGGGTCGCATTTTGCCAAAATCTCCTCTGGCATGAGGTTGTAATCGAGCCCGCGCAGCCAGCGGTAGCTGTAACCGAGAAAGAGTACCTTGCGGGTCACGTTGGAGGTGTTATGCCCGCGTGCGTGCCACATACGGCGGTCGAACAATACCGCTGTGCCAGCTTTCACACTCAACTGTAGACCTTCTTCGTTATCGAGGTTCCGTCGGCGTTCGGGTGCCTTGTTGCGTTTGTGGCTTCCCGGAACAATGCGGATACCGCCGCGATCGGGCTCGTCGATATCGGTCAGCCAAAACCCGACTTTCAACGACAAGCGGGGGTGAGGTCGCTCCATCTCCGGTACCGGCCGGCCGCCGTCCTGATGCCATACGGGTGGCAGATTGTCCGGGGTGTCGTGTTCGGGAGGGTTGTCCGGAGTGTCGCGTTCCGGAGGATAGTAGATCAGGTGGGAGATATAGTGTTGGACGTTCCAGCCGAGAACATCCCAGATCAGTGGGAAGGTTTTCGGCCAATCGAGGAGCTCGAGAAAGATCTCATCCTCGACGATGGTGCGAAACTTGGATAGTAGCTGGTTAGGTTTGAGACCCCTCTGTTCGCGCTCCCGCCGGTCCACCCGGTCGCCGGCTGCAATCAGATGCTCGATCATCTCCGTGTCCAACGCGTTTTCGACAATCAGGTAACCCTCCTGATCGAAGAAGTCGCGCTGCGTGTCGGTCATGCGGTATTGCAGACAAATGGGATCCATGGTGGTTACCGGTCTCGTGGATTCACGCCGCGGTTACAGTTTGTAGGCGAACAGCTTCGCTTGGAACATTCGCACGCGAATGGCGGCCATCTCGCCTACTTTGGCGATGTCGCTGTTGCCGTTCCAGGTGACGACCTTGTTCTCTTCGTCTCCCATAAGCCGATCGCATTCTTCGAAGGTATATCCTTGCAATGGCCTGGCATCGGGGCAGAGCATGGTCGGTATGTACGGCATTAGCTCGACGGCAATCCAGCCTCCTGGGGCACATCGATAATTGAGGCGTAGCTCATTTTCCAGGCGATACACGGTTGGGATGGTGAAGCTTCCCTCCTTGTCCGCTTCGACGCCACAAAAGCGATGCGGTCGCCACCTCGCCCACCGGTTTGGCTGCGGATTGGAGCCGGGGAAGAGCGTTTGCTGCAACTCCTCGTCGTCGACGGTGTGCAGCACCGCATTTCCCTTGTAGGGCACGGACCAATTACCGTCGGGCAACTCTACCAGACCGTTGCGCCAGACGTGGATCTGAGCATCTTCACCGCTTCCCTCGGAACCCAGACTGGCTATGGGCCGGCGCTCCGGCCTCGTCCAGACGATGCCGTCGCGGCTGAAGGAGATCTGCATATCTACGGTGTCGGTGACCATGTGAAACACCGGTAAGAACATGCCATGGAGTTCATCGCGCCCGGGGTAGGGAAAGTAACAGGCCCCGTAATAAGAGATGTCCAGCGGGTCTTGGTTGTCGGGATGAATCAACAGCTTCGCCGCTGGCCACTTGCGGAAATTCTTGGTGCGGGTGATACCGACGGCACGACGCACTACCTCCGTTTCGGGAATGCTGGTTCCCAAACTGACCGGCTCGTCGGGCGCACAACCTTGGGGTTGTATATAGGCGAAATAGGTCTGGTTGTGGACGTCGTAACCTGCGGATATGCCGCCGTTCACCGAGTAGTTGGCCAAGGGTTCGTCGATCCGGGTCCAAGAAAAACGGTCGGGCGCCGTCCAGCCCCACATTCTACCCTTTAGTTCCACTTTTCGACCCGAGTAGGCCGCACCTTCGTACTGTTCGGCACGCCAGCACCTGTCCGCTTCGTCGCCGTTAACTTCGTCGCCGGTGTCGCGGTCTCTCCAATACCCTTCCGTTTCCAATCCCTTGAACCGTTCCTCGGGCGGAGCCGACGGGTCTTCGAAGATGTAGGGTGGCAGGTTGGTCGGGAGAATGTTGTTTTCCGTCGAGCCGTTGAACTCAGTCTGACCAAGCACTGGCCGCTCCCAGCTGTAGCCATCATTGCTGACTGCGTAGCAGTATTGTTCGCCAGCGTGGTAAAACATGTGCATACGACCATCCTCGTTCCAGATATAGGAGGGGGCGACGTAACCGGTTTCCCATTCCTTGTCCGCGGTCAGGAATGGTTCCGATTTGTTCGCCTCTTCGACGCGCAGCTGCACCCCGAGGGGGCCGTCAAACATCTCGTAACGTTTGTCGTTTGTGACACTGCGATGGCCGGAGAAAATCTCGAAAACATCGACCATTGCCATCCAGATGCCGGGGTTATAGCGAGGGCGCACCCAATCCCCTGGAAAGTAGCTGCCGCGCTCGAGGATTTCCTGGCGTTGATCTGTCATGTTGGACTCCAGATTTCAGGTTGAGAACCGCGAAACAGAGAGCGGTTCGATGTCAATTTCAGGTTCGATGCCCATTGCTAGGTCGCTTACCAGCTTTGCGCTGTAGGGTCCCAGCTGCAAGCCGGATGGACCATGTCCCGTGGCTAAGAGCACTCCCTCGATGCCGGGAACGGACCCGAGCACCGGCAATCCGTCACGAGAAATGGGTCTAAGGCCGACGCGGATATCTCGAATTTCGGCGTCTTCGAGGCCGGGGGCCACCCGGCAGGCCTCATCCAGAACCTCCTCGATTCCTACGGCGGTGGCACACGGCTCGAAACCGGACCCAGTTTCTCGGGTGGCGCCGACGACTACTCTGCTGTCTTCCCATGGGACCATGTAGTGCCCGCGAAAGGCGCTGACGATCGGCCATGTGGAGGTGTCGACACCGTGCAGATTTAGATGAATAATCTGGCCGCGCTGTGGTTCCACCGGGATCTGTACACCAAGTTGCCTCCCCAATTCGGCAGACCAGGCTCCGCCGGCGATGATCACGGTCTCTGCTTCAAATGTGCGATCCTCCACCACGACTCCGGTAATTCTGTTGCCTTCACGGACGAGCCCGTCGGCGGACGTTTCTTCGATGGCGAGTCCGTGTGAGAGTGCCGCTCGTTGAAGCGCCCGGTGGAGCAGGCGACCGTCGACGCGACTACCGCCCGCATAATAGATCGCTCCTAGGGTGGGCGCCAGGGGCGGGAAGAATGTGCGCGCCTCTTCTGAAGAAATCTCTCGTAGCTGCGCGATTTCGGGGCGACCGCTCTGTTGTTGACGATCGAATATCAGCGATCTGGAACGCTGATATGGCTCTTCTTCGTCATCGGTGACGGCGACCAGCAGCTTGCCACAGACGGTATGCCCAGTGTCGCCTTCCTGTTCGGTATTCAGGCGCTCGATCAAACCGGGGTAGAAGTCGAACGCCCGTGCTGCGAAGTCGAATCTGTCAGAGTCACGTGCCCCAGTTGCCGCCGAGAGTATGCCCGCGCCGGCATCCGTTGCGCGCCCCACGTCCTTGCGGTCCAATAACAAAGCCCGTGAGCCGCTGGCAGCGAGATGATACGCGGCGGCACTACCAACTATGCCGCCCCCGATTACGATAACGTCCAGTTTCAGGATCTATACGTGCGTTTAGGAAGCCCGTGGATTCAGTGGGTCAGTTCACAGTTCTACAGACGCGGGACAGAACAAGTGAACGACAAATGTCAACCGTGAAAATCACGGCGAACCCCAGCGGCCGGGACTTATCCCAACCGCATCGCGTGCCATGCCGTCCGGTCGATTTGGCACGTCGTAGTCGATGCTGCGCGTATTTAGACTCTTGAAAAATGGCTGAATGTGTTCCGGCAAGATGGCCACCTTCTCGGGATCCCAATCATTCTCCACGTCATTTGTAGGACCTGCCCAAGCAGGGCGGTAGGCGATGGCGAGCATACGCCGGTCGCGGTGGCTGTGATTGGGAAAGTTGCCGTGGAAGACGTCCTGATTGATTACCACTGCTGATCCTGCTTTGCAGCAGACCATCATTTCTTCGGGATGGCTGAGAAAACGGTTGTAAGGATTGCCGTGAATGTGCATCGACAGATGCGAACGGGGAATCACCTTGAACGGCGAGCAATCCGACGTCTGGTCGTCCAGGTAGTAAAGGGCCCGCGCCAGCACCGGTGAGCTGGACTGCAGGCCGAAGATCTTCGAACCGTAGGGCTGTGCATCGGTGTGGATGGCGATGCCAGGGTGCCCAGGGGCGGAGCAGCCGTAACCACACGAAGTGCAGATCACGTCATCGCCGAACAGATCGGACAGGAAGCCGATCATTTTTTCGTGCGCGATAACGTTGATGGCGGTGGGCGAATCGGTCCACTGGACATCCGGTGATCCTTGCTGGTGCTTGCTGTAGTCGGTGCTCCGCATGGGGAGCTTGTGCAGTTCGGCGCGGATCTTGTGCAGTTGCTCTTCTGAAAGGAGGTCGGGTATAACCACGTATCCTTCTAGCTCGATGGAGCGAATCTGCTCGGCGCGGGTCAGGCTCGCCCAGTCGGTTTCGTCGCGACGGGCGTGGGCAATCTGTTCTTTGCTGTTGGTGAAGGAGGTGTCCATAACTTTAACTCCTGTTTGTTAGCTGATTCATGCTCTCGCAGGAGGCACCTGATATCGATTCGCACTTGGACTGCGTCGGCTAATTCGGGCCCCTCGGGATAACTTCGCCCACCCTAAGAGTATTCAATAAGCAAGAGCATAACCATCCCTCCGCGGATCGACACCGGCCATGAGAACGCCACTCTCCGGTTTGCGCTGAATGAACTGGGCGTTACCGGGACCGTCCCAGTCATCTAGGATCTCCAACACATGGCCTTTCTTCTCCAGTCCCTTGCGCACAGGGACGCCGAATCTGCCTTCCAATTGTAGCAGGTCCTCGCAAGTGTGGGGCACCGTCGACTCCATCGGGTTTTGCAGACTGCGCCAGCGCGGCGTCTCTACTGCTTCCTGCGGTGTCATGCCGAAGTGAAGGGCATGGGTCAATAGCTGTAAGTTGGTCTGAACCTGAGTGTCGGCACCTGGTGTTCCGCAGGCTATGACCGGTTCCTCCAGCTTGAGTGCGATTACCGGATTCATGGTGTGGCGCACCCGCCTTCCCGGCATCAGGCAGTTAGGATGACTCTCCTCCAGATGCCAGTAGGTCATTCGGTTATTGAGCAGAATGCCGGTGTTGCCGGCGATCATGCTCGATCCCAGGCTCGACTGAATGCTCTGCAGGGCGCAGACCACGTTCCCCTCGCCGTCCGCCACTGTGAAACAGGTGGTGTCTTCTGTGGTTTCCACTATTCCTGTTGTGACTTTGGTGTTGACGCGATTGGGATCGATCAGCGCGGCGCGCTCTTCTGCGTAAGCCTTCGACAGCAAACGCTCGATCGGTACGTCGCGAAAATCGGGATCGGCCATGTGGGCTTCACGATCGGCAAAGGCTAGCTTTTTCGCCTCTACCATGATATGCACGCTCTCTGGCGTCAGGCAGCCCATGGAGGGGATATCAAACTGCTCGATCAGGTTCAGCTCCTGCAGCAGGATGTGACCGCTGGAGTTGGGCGGCATCTCGTAGATTCGATGTCCGTAGTAGTCGACGTAGATCGGCTCGTCCAAACGAGCGTTGAAACCGGCCAGATCATCGAAGGTAACGAGGCCGTCGTGCTCTCCCATGAAACGAGCGATTTCCCGGGCGATCTCGCCTTCGTAGAAGGCGGCGCGTCCTTCGGCGGCAATTATTCGCAGTGTTTGTCCCAGTTCGCGTTGAAAGAGTAACTGCCCTGGATCGAGAGGCCGGCCGTCTGGCTCGAAGATGGCGCGGGCGTATGGATCGCTGGAAAAATGCTCATGTTCGGCGTGCAGAATTTCAGCAAGCTTGTGACTGACCGGAAAACCCTGCTCGCAAAGCTCGATGGCCGGCGTCAGCACCTCCAATAATCCCAGCTTGCCAAATGGTCGATGTGCCATCAGCCAACCATCCACTAGGCCAGGCACAGATACACTTAGCACCCCTTTCATCGGGATACCTCCACGCTCGGCATAGAACTCGCGTGTAGCTGCCGCCGGCGCCGGTCCGGTGCCGTTGATGCCGTGGACCTTCTTCGATTTCTGATCGTAAAGCATGATAAAGCCGTCACCTCCAACCCCGGACATGGGCAGCTCGACGACCCCCAGTGCCGCTGCCGTGGCGATGGCAGCGTCCACCGCGTTGCCGCCGGCCTGTAGGATGCGGATGCCGGCCTGGGAAGCCAGCGAATGGCCGGAAGTTACGGCGCCGTTTAACCCCATGACGTTCTGACGAAAGGCCGGGTAGGTTATTTGATGCGGTGCGGACACGGTTGTACCATTTGGAGACAGTGTGCTTAGGTGTGCCAATTAAAAAGGGAGACGGTCATGGAAGCAACCCAGGTGCCTATTGACCCGAAGGAAGAGATCGGTTTCATGAATCTCGACGAGACGGACTTCAGCACGTTCACGTTGGGGCAAAAGATCCGCCATCTGGAAGTGGAGGGGTTCGTCGTTCTACCCGACGTGCTCGACGCCGAGAGCATGGAACTGATTAAGAAAGAGATGGCTGACGCTCCGATGAAGACCAAGGATTACAGTGACGCACAAACTTACTTCTCGGAACCGCAGTGGCATAGCCCCGCGGTGGCGAGGTTGATCGCACATCCTCCCGTCATCGAGTTCCTGGAAACCCTCATGGGACCGGACATCGTTTTTACCAAAGGGCTCTTCACCCGCACTCTCTCCAGTTCACCTCCCATCTCGTTGCATACCGATGGCCAGCCATTCGGCTCTTCCATCTTCGGCTACGAGGGCAGCTCACCCCGTCTGCTGCGCGTGCTCTATTATCTGGATGACCAACCGCCTGAAAGGGCACCGTTCCGGCTGTTGCCACGTTCCCACCTTTCTTTTCATGCCGAGGCGAATCCGTACGTGCGCTACAAGTCCCATCCTAACGAAATCACCGTGTGTACCAAGGCTGGCACCGCATTGATCATTCCGATAAACCTGTTCCACGGTACCCATCCCAATCGGACCCAATCGTCGCGCACGCTGGTGCAGTTTGGCTATCGTCCCGCTTGGGCTGGCCCGATCCAGCCGATGGAGGAATGGGACCCGGACTTGGTTGCCGATGTGCCGGTTGAGGCCAATCGTTTTCTCCAGAGCAGGAACACCACCGGCCTGCATTGGGAGCAGGTGCACAAACCGCAAGGCATGAAAACGAATGCGCCGGCCATCGATCCACAACGATGGGAGCGTTAAGCGGGGGTCTTGTAGTTAGGTATGAGGGTTTGTCTCATGGTTTCACAGTGCTAAGGTTGTTTCGCGGTAATCAAGAGAAAAATCGTGGGGGCATCGGGCTCAATCCGAACCTAGGCGTTGACGTCCTTGACATGCAAGTGAGAACAACACTGAATATCGATGATGAACTGCTTGCACGAGCTACGAAGCTAATCTGAGTCACGGAGAAGACGTCGCTTGTTAGATGGGGCCTCAAGGGGCTCATCATCTCGGGGAGCGCAAGCCTACCGGGAAAACTCGGCGGGTCTGAAAAGTAGCCACGGAAGACTTAGCGGCAGCGTTTGGTCCCTTGGCGGCTC
>CAYNZV010000075.1:12442-16741 GCA_964401715.1 uncultured Gemmatimonadaceae bacterium
GAAATCAACCAACGCACCTGCGACTTCCTGCTCCATGACGAGGTTACGGAAAATCTCTTAGAAGAGGACTGGTTCGTCGACAACGTACTTCTTAGTCCGCCGGTTGCTGGCGCAGTGCGCTCGCTGTTAGGTCGAAACTTTAAACTAACCATGCCATTCATTTTCAATCATCTATCGGAGGAACCGCAAGAAGCACAGGGATGGCACCGGGACGGCTCCTCGCACTATGGCCCTGAGCTCGATTCGCTGCAGGTGTTCTACTATCCTCAGGACACACCGCAAGAACTTGGTCCTACCGAGATCCTACCCGGCTCGCACTTCCTCTACGGCGGTTTCTCGGCCATGGAGCATTACCGCAATTTCAAGGGCGTTATGTCCACGGCGGCGCCGGCTGGCTCGATTTTTGTGACGGCGTATCCGGTCTGGCACCGACGTGGCAAGTCGACCTCGAACGGCCGGCGCAATCTGCTCAAGTACTGGTATACCCGCACCGTGCCGCCTTTGTGTGACTGGATCACTGATCCCGATCTGGAAATGAGCCACGCCTTCCACCGCACCGACTTCAACATCGACCAACGGGATGCCCATCGTGCCATGGACGACGCAGCCGAGATGTTCTACTGGTTGTGCGGGAAGCACGACGAATTCCGCGCTTGGAGCAGCAACCTGCCGGTCTACTATTTCGAATCAAGTGAGACCTGCTCCCACTGTGACAATCTGGTGGCCTTGCCCGGACGGAAGGTGCAGCGCTGATGGGCAATCGGGTGCAACAGCAGGTTGCCTTCTGTATCGAGGCGCTCAAGAAGGGCTCGTTGAAGGAAGGAGATCTGCGGCAAATCGATGCGCTGGCCGACGATTCGTCGAAACGCCAGAACATTCTTTACCTGCAGGTGCGGCGTGCGTCGCTTACTAGCGATGTAATCGGCATGAGCCTGTTCGCGGATAGCGTGTTCCACGATCCCCCTGCCGAAGAGCAGTGGCCCTACCGATCGGTGGCGGCAGCGATGGCGGACGGATGGCGCATCATCAAGTTTCCGGAGATGGCGCTGCTGCTGGATGAGAAACGGACCTATGGGTTCGGCTGGGAGTTTATCTTGGAAAAGTGGGGATAGGCTAACGCTTGGGAAGCGCGCGACCGAACATCGTTTTGATCCTCGCCGATGATATGGGTTTCTCCGATCTCGGCTGCTACGGCGGAGAGATCGCAACGCCCAACCTCGACCATCTAGCCGCCAACGGCCTGCGCTTTACCCAGTTTTACAACAATGCCCTCTGCAGTCCCACCCGGGCATCTTTGCTCACTGGCCTATACCCGCAGCAGGTCGAGCTGGAAAGGATGGGTGGTGGAAACCTGACCATTGCCGAACTGCTTAAAACCGCAGGCTACCGCACCTTCATGAGCGGCAAGTGGCATCTGCAGAAGTATCGCGTGGGATTGCCGGTGAACAACGGCTTCGACCGTTACTACGGTGTCCTCGTCGGTTGTAACTACTTCAATCCCGGGGTGCAACGGCCCGGCGAAGCGGTACCGTCGAAGAAAACGCCACGGCATGACTTTCAACCCTTTGCCATCGACCATCAGATCATCAAGCCGTATACCCCAGACAAAGGGTTCTACGCCACCGATGCCTTCGGCGATTACGCCTTGGATTATCTGGACGAGCAGAGCGGTGGAGAGGCCCCCTTTTTTCTTTATATGCCGTTTACAGCACCGCACTATCCGCTACAGGCCTGGCCGGAGGATATTGCCAAATACAGAGGTAAATTCATGGAAGGCTGGGACCGGCTGCGGGAGCAGCGCATGGTGCGCATGCTAGAGATGGGTTTGATCGACCGAAGTTGGGATCTGTCAACGCGCGATCCACATTCTTTGCCTTGGGAGGAAATCGAGGACAAGGAGGCCTGGGATTTGAAGATGGCGGTCTACGCTGCCATGATCGACCGGCTCGATCAGAACGTGGGCCGGCTAATGTCGAAGATCTGCGAGCTCGGAGAGGAAGAGAACACCTTGGTGCTGTTTCTATCGGACAACGGAGCTAGCGATGAGCAACGAACCAGCACACCAGATGTACCGCCCGGATCGATGGACTCCTACCATTCAGTGGATCTGCCATGGGCGAACCTGAGCAATACCCCGTTCCAAAAGTTCAAGCGCTGGCATCACGAAGGGGGTATCTCGACGCCGTTGATCGCTCACTGGCCGCAGATGATCAAGGGAGGCGAAATCACCGATGACATCGGGCACTTGATAGATGTGATGGCTACCTGCGTCGAGGTCGGCGAAGCAGATTATCCTTCGCACTTCGATGGCCGCCCGACCATTCCTCTGGAAGGAAAGAGCCTGTTGCCGGTCTTTCGCGGCGCGCAGCGCGAAGGCCACGAAGCGATCTACTGGCACCAGGACGGTGACTGGCGTGCAGTACGCGCTGGTAGATGGAAACTGGTGTCACCCGACTATTCGGTGCCGTATAAACCGTGGCGCCGGGAAGGGGAGGAGCCGGTGATGAAATCGTCCGAGGATCCGGATTCGCTTTGGGAGTTGTACGACATGGAGGCTGATCGCACCGAAGAACACGACTTGGCCGTGCAACATCCCGATCTGGTGCAGGAGATGATCGTGATGTACCGCTCTTGGCAAATGCATTGCGCCCAATGCTGATGGAAAAATCCCAAACCAGCCGTGGTTCGCCGGGAAAATATTGGTTGATATTCATCACTTGAATAACAAATAACCGGACGTGATTTAAATATCCCATGCCGGTGTTTTAATGAGAAGATAGCCATGGAAAATGAAAAACTTGCCGACCTGCATGCGGAAAGGCGCGAATACGCCTAAACGTTGGATGAGCAACTGGGTCAGCTGAAAAGCGATCCTATGCTCAAAAGGTTCGCAGAGTCACGAAAGAAACTCGATACAGAAGACCCTCTTCGACCTTTATATCATTTCTCTGCGCCGGCAGGCACTCTCAACGATCCGAACGGTTTGTGCCTTTGGAACGGCAAGTATCATCTTTTTTATCAGTTCCGTGCAGAAGCAGAGCAAAGAACTCATTGGGGGCATGCAATGAGTGATGATTTGATTCGTTGGAGTGATTTGCCCCTTGCCATATATCCCTCAATTGAAACTCATTGCTATAGCGGCACCACATGCGTGGAAGAAGACCGGGTAATAGCGCTTTACCAGGGCAATGCCGGGATCGCCCGGAATGGAAGTATGATTGCCACGTCAAAAGACCCGTTGCTTCTGAATTGGGAGAAGAATCCCGGAAATCCGGTTATTCCGAGAGTTGAAACAGATGATACGGGCTATCCGTACATAATAGGCGATCCATGCATATGGAAGGAAATGGATGGCTATTTTGCGATCTCCGGGAATAAGCGTCGGGATTCGAACAAAGCGCCGTTCCATCCGACCGCACACCTGTTCTTCTCTCAGGACTTGAGCCGTTGGATTTATTATGGAAGGCTTTTTGACGACGAAATATTTGCAGGACCCGATAATGACGCGTCCTGCCCCTACTTCTTTCCAATCGGCGATAAATATATATACTGCTATTTCAGCCACAAAAGCAGTTCGGGCTACTACATTGGCGATTATGACAAAATAGAGCGACGGTTTACGCCGCTGAATCACGGTCGATTCTTGAGCGGAGAAGTCTTACGCGGTAGCATTCACGCGCCAAGCGTATTTCCAGACGGAAAAGGCGCATGCTATGCACTATTCAACACCAAAGAATGCAGGGAAGTCGACGGCGGAATCGGAGGCATAATGACCCTTCCGCGCTTATTTACTTTACAGGCTGACAACACTTTGGGAATTGAACCGATCGATTCGGTAAAAACTTTGCGATATAATTCGAAGAACATCGGTTCCGTGAGCCTTCCGGCAAACGAGGAAGTCCCATTGAATGAAGCCTCCGGTAACGCGATAGAGATTGAAGCGGAAATTGATCCCCGCGAAGCTCGGATGGTATGCATTAATGTCCTTCAATCTCCTGGGAAAGAGGAGTATACGCCGGTCTGCTTCTATATAGATACCGGCAGTCGTAAGAAAAATGTAGCGCAGGTGCTTATCGATCCGACTAGGTCTTCGGCAAGTAAGGATGTATTCGCGCGTATTCCGGAATTCCTAGATGTGCAGCTGGAAGAAAACAACTTCATCAATTGCCGTATTTTCATCGACCGGAGTCTGATCGAGGTTTTCATCAACGGAAAACAGTGTGTTACCCTCATGGTTCATCCGTCTCGAAAAGATAGCACCGGTATATCATTGAGAGCTCAAGGCGGCGACGCTCTTAT
>CAYNZV010000075.1:16841-21812 GCA_964401715.1 uncultured Gemmatimonadaceae bacterium
TGACCCTCCTCCGGGTTTCGGTCCGGGTCGGCCGGCTCCAGCATTCGCGGTGCCGGCTTCTTTTGTTACTATGTCAGTGATAACGAGAAATCGATCGAGCTCTATCGGGAAACCTTGGACCTTGAGATGACCGATTATTTCGACTAGATGAAGTGGGGCGAGTTCAACGCCGGCCCCGACTCACTCGGATGTAAAGCCGCATTCAACACTGGACGCACGGCCTCTAAAGCGGGCGGCCGAACTCGGTGAAACCGACTACCGTTCGTACGAAGAAACTCCATAAATCCACGTTTCGATCTTTCTGGGAGATTTGGTCGAAACGCACTTTGTCCCTGTTGAATCCGACGATCGTCACCAATTCATAGCCAAAATATTTCGAGTTATTGCGGATCGAAACGAAAGCGGTATGCTGCTCGAAGCTGTGTCTTCTGTCCGCGTGATTCTTGCGGCGATACGGAACCGGGCCTATGCCTTGAATGCCGGCCGCCAACGACGTCCGACGTAAGAGCGGATACTCCAGCCGCAGAATGGGTATAGATCGATGTTCGGACTGCAGCCGCACGCCGCGTTCCCTGTCGACCAACCGCAGTACCATGAGTTTGTACTGAGGCGTCAGGCTAAGAGCGCCCCAGTAGATGGGATACTGCACTCTGCTCACCGAGGTCCAGAAATCCAACCGGCGCTCGCGCTGGAAATGACCGTTATAGATCTCTCCACCCTGCTGCCAGTTGAAGCGCAGGTGAAGCTTTTGTTTCACATCCAAATTAGACCACGGCTTGAGACTACTTTCCAGATAGGTATCGCTCACGAAGCTGTTCCGGTAAGACAATACATCGGGAACAAAATCGACGTAGGTGAAAACCGGTAAGCCAAATCCAGATTCGGCCCCTGCGGCGTAGAAGATCCCGCGTTGACGATAAGCGCCCGTTCGGTGTCCGACATCAGGATCGAAGGTCATGATTTCATCGGGGATGTCATCCTGCACCCACCGCACGCCACTCTCGAAAAATAGGTGTCGTAACCGCCCGAGAGCCTGTTGACGGTAGCTCAGCAGGCCATAGGTGGAGTGGTTGCGGCCGCTACCAGCTATGTGTGTTGCCTCATAACGGCCCAAGCCCAGCGACCAATAGGGTGTCAGCGTCCATTGGCCGAAAAGATGCCAACCGCGCTGGTCATAGTCATACGGATAATCAACCTCGCCGTCATCTTCGCGCGGGTCGGGCTCATCGTTGTTGTTGCGATCTAGTCCGTAAGCATAACTGTTGGGCTCCACGTTGAACATCAGAAACGGCTCGTCATAGTCAGGCACACGATTGAGATTTCGATTGACGTCGGGCGCCCCGTCATTGTCCTCGTCCTGATTTAGCCAAACGCCATCTAGGTCGGTTCCGATCTGGTCCGGACTGATGGCCACCGGATTGCCGAACTGGCGGTCAGGATCGCGGTCGCCATCGTCGTTGTCTTCCACTAGCTGCCAGTACATGGTGTTGTTGACCACGGCCGAGAACATTCCCAGCCAGTGGGGCCCTTCCTCGCGCAGGTAGGAGCGCATTTCGGTTTGAAAGCCGGGATTTATGGAAAATAACTCTGCACCCACCAGCCCACGGCCAAACCGGTGCAGGGCATTGAGAAAATATGCGTCGCCGAGAGTGTTGAAACGCGGCGACGCATCGAACGCCCTTTGCCCGTCGATCCGGGCCGGGTAGCGCGAATAGGTGCTCGAGCGCGCGTACTCGGCATGGATCTCCAGGTTCGGCAGCACCAGCTGCAGGTCGGCACCATACACGAACTGTCCGGTGTTTTCGCCGACTCGAAAGCGCACCCTCTTCAGGTTGCTCAAATCTTGCACGTTGCCCCGGGCGCGAGCCACTGTTTCGTAGAACGTGGATTTGTACTGGGAATGATACTCTTTGCCGCGCGGATTTACCTCGTAAAGACCCGCTACTTCCGCCCGATAGTCGTTGCCCAAAAGTCCTTCGATTTCTACCGACTTCACTGCCAGTTCTTGTGACAGATCGAATATAAAGATTAATTGTTCGCTACCATCAGCCCGCAGTTCCTCCTTCGGAGAGCGTAGCTCGTAGGTTGCCTCCAACCCAGCGACGTTGGCAATCTTGCTGACGTCGATACCGTCCGCTTGGTCGAAGCGCGTAAGATAGTCCGAGAAAAGCGGATAATTGCGTTCGCGATAGAAGGTTTCGTTAAAAAAAGCGGTGCTGGCGCTGGAACCCGTAAATCGGTTGTACGGCAAAGGGGTGAATTCGCCCGATATCTGCGAGACAAAACCAACCTGTATCGGAGGGTTGTCCTGATGGCCAATTACCCGTGGTGCGAGGTCGTGCCGTACTTCTCCGTTGATAACCAGATGAAGGTCCTTCACCACTGCGCCGCCGATGTCGTCCTCCGGTGAGTCGTCCGAAAAACGGACGAGAAGAAAGTCCATTACCGGCTGGTCAGGCTTCAGCCGGCCTTTGGGGCTATTGCCCGTCTGAGTACTCTGGTAGATGTGCTGATTGACCCAGTTGACCCCCAGTTGGAGACGGCCCAGATCCACCTGCGCCCGACTTCCCAGCAGCAAGGTGGAATCGTCGGCAAAATGGGTTTTTGCCTGAAGGGCCTTATTGACGCTCCGGGCTCTGTCCTTAGGCCGTTCCTGCCGTGACGCCAAGCCCGTGAATTTCAAATGCGGTGTGGAAACATCGAGTCGCACACCGTTGTAATTGACCTTCGACAAGGTCAATGGGGTGAAACGGGCGATCAGAGCATCGCCGACGATGAGTGTATATCCCCAGGTTCCGTAGCCATCGCGGCCCACCACCATATAATCGAATGCGTTGGGCCAGGTTCCTCCCTCCTCATCCAAGCCGAATTCTTTGAAAATGGAACTGCCAAACTCCTGACCCGGGACGCGTGTCTCCTTCCACTCGTAGAGATCATACCCGGTCACCAGGTAGGAGCCTAGGAAGTCGTACTGGTCTTTCGGCGTGTCTATGTAGGGAAAGGTATGGTTGGCGTAGTTGGTGTAGTTCTGATAGGCGTAATTCTGGTAAGCTGCCCGCGGCCAGCGCAAAAAAGGGCGCGCCGAGGCCACCTCCTCCAGCGGGCGCGTCCGTTCGGACGTCGCAGCGGCGGTTCCGACGATTGCTAGGAAGAGGCAGAGGATTTGCGTTAATCTATGCACAAGTCCAACCCGGGGAGTTAGCAGATGATTAAGGGGATAAGGTATGTATTTGGGGCATGCAAAAAAAGAAAAAGGTCACGAGACGGTTAATAATTGGTCAAAGTGTGCGACACTTCGCGTTCGTACGGTTTTGTTACTGTGGAAGGACGAATTATCTTCCACCCATGTCTCGCTGCCGGCAGCTTGTGCCTAACGTCCCCGAACACAAAACCGGCGCGTAGTTGTTGGCCGACGAAGGCCGCCGCTAACGTCGGTGCGAGTCTTCCGGTCTTAGGATTCAAGCCGGAGGCGCAGCTGCACCGTATCCAGAACAACTGGCGATGTGGCAGAGGCGCCTCGGCTCTTTACCCCCACTTCCAGCTGATTCTTACCGCGATTTATCTGCCTGGCATCGAGCTTGCCCTGCAACCACTGACCTTCCTCCGGTTTGCCGCCCGGGTCGGTCGGTTCTAACCCATCGACCGCTGCGTCGTTGAGTTGCACGGAGAGGTCGTCTCCAGGAACCCAGTCCCACAGATGCAGGCTGAATTCGATACTCTCTGCACCGAGAGATCCCACATCCTCCCCCACCTGAAAACTTGCTGACGCGGGTAGTGTCACCTCCGGGATGGCGGTGAAGCTATCGGGTCCTTCAAAACACTCGATTCCGTAAAGTTTGTCTTTTCCCGCCATGGTTTCCGGTTCGCCAATTTCGCGCCACCAATGCGGTTCGCCGAAAGCGGGATTGAAAAGGTAGAGCCCATCGGCGCCGGCATTGAGCAGATTCGAGGCGGCGCCCCGCCAGGCGGCGGGCGTGCCTTCCCAACTGTTGAACGTGAGGATAAACGACGGTCTGCCGACCCGCTCGGGCTGTCCCCCATACAGCGTTTCGAGCCATTTGTCGTAATGCCTGATTTTGCCTTCGCTGGAAGCCAGAAAAACCCAGCGGCCCCAAGGTGCCCACGAGATACAAGGATAGACCGGGATTTCGTACTTGTGGCCCAAGGAGATGATATCGGTATAGGAATCGCGGAACACCGACTCCATGTTGCCACCGGGGCTGAACTGGTCGATGAGTCCTTCTTGGAGCCAGGTCTCCAGGTCCACGCCGATGTGCATACAATCCGCCAGGCCGAACGGCGTGTGGGCCGCCAGCAGCAGCGGGCGCCCGCGGCGGCTGCCGACGTCGTCAGCCATACGGCGAATGCGGCGCAGCAGGTCGTTCATTGTCTCCACGTGTTCGGGTTCGACGGGAGCTCCCTCCAGCGACTCGCGGAAGAAGGGCCAGTACTTGAAAAACTCCATGCCGATGAGATCCACGTCGTAGCTCTCCGCCACTTCCTCGATGATGGCGAAGATGTGGTCGCGCACCTCGGGAATGGCGAAATCCAATCGCGTCCAGGCAGACCGCAAGTCGTCCCTCCCGTATTTCTCCCAATCGCCCTCCTTGCCCATCATGTATTCTGGATGCTCTCGCTTGAATTTTGCCAGACCGTAGTTATAACGGCGCGAACCCATGGGGAAGGAATCATGGATATCGTTCATGCGTAGGCACCAGGCTGCTTCCATGCCGTGCTCGCTGCTGAAGTCCAGCTGGATCTCAAGGGGATCGCGCCCGTACCTATCGATCAGTTCCAGAGGAACGCCCTTACCGAAGAATCCGCCGAGTTTGGTGTAATGCGAAAAGGTGAGCCCACCCATGGAGGTGGCGAACCAGTTGCTGTCTACCTGCGAGCCGATCAGTGGCGTGCTGCGGGCATCGAGGAAATCCTGCACCGCATCTCCCGTCTGGCGCACCATGAGAGACTCGG
>CAYNZV010000076.1:0-21652 GCA_964401715.1 uncultured Gemmatimonadaceae bacterium
AAAAAATAGTCCCGGATCTACTTTTCCGATGCGCGTGAAGCTGCCTTCGGTGAGCATCTTGCTTGCCGGGCATATTCGATTGAAGGTTGTTAAATTGCAACCAGATCGTGTGTTAGCCGGTCAGCGGACGACCCAGTGACGAAACAGCGGCTGCACCTCTTCCGATAATCCCTCGAAGGTAGGAGAGGGAATCGACGGCACCATGTTCTCCTTGCCGCCGGTAGCGTCAACGATCTGCTGTCGATCCGCCGAGCCTGGTCTCAGCACCTCCAGGTTTAGCCACCACGGGGCGTAGCGCACTACTACTGAAACCCGCGGTTCTTGAGAGTGGTTAGGTGCCGAGGCGTGCCATAAGCGGCTGTCGAAGAGAAGAACCGAGCCGGCGTCGCCGGTAGCGTGGATTTCGGTGGGGTATGGAGCATTAGGATCGACGCGGTTGTCGCCGGTGGGATTGTTTGAAGTCCGGTGGCTGCCGGGCACCAATAGGGTGCCCCCGTTCGCCTCAGTGAATGGAGAAAACATCCACAGTGAAGTCAGGTGGAAGGTGGCATCTGGATAGGGTGCCGGAATGTGTCCGGCGTTGCGCTGGTTGAACGGCCAGTCGGCATGCCAGTCTCCCCGTTCGTTCCCTGGATAGTTGATGGTACCGGAGGTAAACGAGACGCGAACGTGATCCCCAAGCATGGAGTTGACCAGTTCCATGACCGCCGGGGCAGCTAGATGCCTGGCGTAGCTTTGGTCATGTACGATAATGCTGGCAAGATGGCCGATGCCGGGGGGGGCGTCGAGATTGCGGTTTGCGGCGACTGTTCTGTCGACACTCTCGCGTATGGTGTCGATCTCCGCTGCCGGGATCACATCCGGTATCACGCAATACCCATCGGTGCGCAAATGAAAGAGATTTTTTTCCGTGCTCATGCCCCGAGCTATTTCACGCGGCGTTACTGCGACTGTGCGAAACGGGCGACAAACTCATCTATGCGCTCATCCGCAGTGGCGGCCGCGGCCACCACGCCCAGCAACGATCCCACCGGCACGGTATCACCTGCCGATACCAATCGCTGTCGCAATCGACCTTCGACAGGAGACTCGTAGACACCGGTAACCTTTTCGTTTTCGATCTCCATGATCTCGGCACCGATATCCAGATGGGCTCCTTCCTCCACTAACCAGGCGATTATCGTTCCATTCTTCATCGCCATGCCCCACTTGGGCATCTTGAGCGCTTTGATGCTGTCGCTCATGGATCAGCCGGCAATCTCGAGCACGGCGGATTCGATCTTTTCCGTGTTGGGAAGATAAGCGTCCTCGAGTTCGGGTGCGAAAGGAACGGGGGTGTGTGGAGGGCAGACCATCTTGATTGGCGCCTTCAATGCATGGAATGCTTCCTGCGCCACCAAGGCGGAAATGTCGGTGGCGAGGTTGCAGCGGGGGTTGGCCTCGTCCACGATCACCAGGCGACCGGTCTTCTCCGCCGTGGTGAGAATGCTGCTTTCGTCCAAAGGCGATAGAGTTCGGGGATCGAGGACCTCGCATTGCAATCCCGCCTTCGCCAGATTCTCCGCCGCTTCCTTGGCAAAAAGGACCATGCGCCCTATAGCGATGATCGAGACATCATCTCCTTCACGTATGAGATTCGCCTGTCCGAACGGGATGGTGTACTCCTCGTCGGGCACTTCGCCCATCTCATCGTACATCACTTTATGCTCCAGGAAGATCACCGGATCGTCGTCACGAATCGACTGCGTCAGCAAACCCTTGGCATCGTAGGGCGACGAAGGTACGACCACTTTCAGGCCCGGCAGATGGGTGACGATCGGGTAAAGGGTTTGGCTGTGTTGCGCAGCCGCGCGCAGGCCGGCTCCGTACATGGCGCGGATGGTGACGGGCACGTTCGCCTTGCCTCCAAACATGTAGCGGAATTTCGCTCCCTGATTGAAGATCTGGTCCAGGCAGACACCTAGGAAATCGATGTACATGAGCTCCGCCACGGGACGTAAACCAGTCGCTGCCGCTCCAACTGCTGCGCCGATAAACGCCATCTCACTGACCGGCGTGTCGAGTACCCGGTCACGACCGAACTTGGGCGCCAAACCCTTGGTAACGCCCAATGGGCCGCCCCAAGCATCATCCTCGCCACCGGTACCCATGCCACCGGAAATATCCTCACCCAACACGATTACCGCAGGATCGCGTTCCATCTCCTGCATCAACGCTTCGTTGAGCGCTTGTCGCATGCTCTTCTCAGCCATGGTGTCTTCCTCAGTAGGACGTGTAAACGTTAGTCAACAGATCGCCTTCTGTCGGCGAGGGGGCGGCTTTGGCCTCCGCAACCGCTTCATCGATCAAGGTTTCCGCCGCGACGTCGATACGGTCGAGATCATGCATGTCGACCAGCTTTTCCGTTTCTGCACGTGTACGAAAGGTTTTGAGGCAACACCTGTTCTTGCGCAATTCCTTAACTTCGTTGCGCGGTCTGTAGGTCCCTGGATCGCCTTCGTAATGGGAATAGAACCGCGGCACCTGAACGTGAAAGAGCGCCGGTCCGGCACCGCTGCGCGCATTCTCAATAACCTTGCCGGCGGTCTCGAAAACTTGCATTACGTCGTGTCCTTCTTCCACGCGCCAACCGGGAATGTTGAACCCTTTCGCCCGGTCCAGCTGGTCGCCGGCGACCGCCCATGCGCTGGAGGTCGATTCAGTGTAGCCGTTGTCTTCTACCACAAAAATCACCGGCAGCTGCCAGACGCTGGCCAAGTTGAACGACTCCAGGGCCGCGCCTTCGTTGGTTCCACCTTCCCCCATGAAAGCGATGGCTACGGCGCCGGTCTTGAGGACCTTTGCCGTCAGGGCAGCGCCGACGGCAGAGGGTGCACTGCCGCCCACGATCGCATTGGCGCCCATCATGCCCTTGTCGAAGTCGGCGATGTGCATCGATCCACCCTTGCCGCCACAGAGACCCTCTCGTTTGGCGAAGATCTCCTTCATCATCTCCTTGATGTCGCATCCCTTGGCGATGCAATGTCCGTGGCCGCGATGCGTGCTGCCGATGTAGTCGGTTGAGGCCAAGTGCGAACAGACACCCACCGCGGATGCCTCCTCGCCGGCATAGAGATGGGAAAATCCCGGCACGTTTCCTTCGGAGATTTCCAAATGCAGGCGATCCTCGAAGCTGCGGATGGTGCGCATCTGCCGATACATCTCTAACAATTGGTCTTGGGTTAAGTCCATGACGTCCACCAATCGGTTTCGGGTTACTCTCCGGTCTTAGCTCAGATTCAGTCCCAATGGGTGGCGGCGTCTAGTTCGGGGTAGACCCAGGCCATGCGACAGGGCAGTCCCGAGCGGTTGTGAAAACGGTGTTTGAGACCGGATGGCACTAGCATGCCGTCACCGCGCTCAAGCTCGATTTCTTCATCGCCCAGCCACACTGTAGTGCTGCCCTCAAAGACGTAGAACATCTCCTGGACATCGTGATGATGCCACTCCACGATCGACCCTGGTTCGAACACCAGATCTCCCAGGGTCATGGTCGAATCGATCTTGCCATCCACGATCACGCGCTCGCCGTATCCGACGATCCCGTAGGTCACCGTGTCGCGATCCTTCGATTTGACTACCGGCATCTTACCAACTCCTTGATCAAGCAGACGACGTCAGAAGTCGAGAAACTATCTCGTACCCTTCCGACAATGCCTGCAATGGATTCGCCAGCTTGGGACTTAGCTCCAGGCTGACGGCTTTGTCGTAGCCGCACGCATCCAACGCCACTAGGGTGCGCTGCAGATCGTCTTCTTTCATTACACCCTGCAACAGCGGAAGGTGCAGGTCGCCGACGCCGTCGTTGTCGTCCAGGTGTACGTATCCCAAACGTTCCCCTGCGCGTTCAATAATCTCAACGGGATCCTCCTTTGAAATCTGTAGGTGGCCCAGATCTAACAAGAGATAGAGATTGGAGTGGTCCGCGGCCTCGAGAAAGTCCAACGTGTCCAGGGCAGTAGGCAAGCTCAAGCCGGGGAAATGCTCGACGCACAGAATCGAACCTGCTTTTTGCGCCCGTTCTGCTGCTTCCGCAAGTGAGTTGGCGTATTTCGCCAGGGCCGTCTTGCTGCCGTCCTTACCGGGAACCAGGTAGGTGACGCTGGCGCCGAGGGAGATGCCCAGCTGACTGGCCCTTTGAACTTCGTCCAGCGCTTTTTCAACTGCGTTTGGATCGTCACGGTGTAGGGCGTCGGCGTCGAACACGATGCCCATGCAGTTTATTCTGAATCCCATCTCCATTGCGGTTTTCCGCAATGATGGATCGGCGAAGGTGGTGGGTCTAACGTCGAGTCGTTGATATCCGCAATCTCGCAGACCTTGCAGATGATCCCGACTTAATCCCTCGAAAGCCCAGACACAACAAGAGATCTGTATTGTCATCACGACTCAGATGTTGTCAATTGGATACACCTTGCGACCCAGGTTCTTGTATTGTAGGGCAGTGCCCGGGTTTTGTGCGCTGGGCTCAGTGACATTGTAGATGGCGCCGGCGAATGGCTCGAAGTGGGCGCGGTAATGGTTGGCAGATTTGATGCCGATGTAACGCATTTCTTGCGGATAGAGATTTAGCGACCGCGCGAGAGCGCTATCGAACGGCTGTTCGCGGATGCTCACCAGGATTACGTGGATGCTATTGGCCATGATGTGAGCGGATGGGCCCAGACTGCCGGTCAGGCCGGCGTTGCGTGGCCCGTCGTATTTGAATCTGCCATCGGAGATGGCCACCACCTCGGCGTTCATGTGCACTGGGTTTCCTTGCAGAGGTGACGATTTTCCGCCCACCTCGAGCTCCAAACGAGACCCGGCTCCCGCGGCGTGACACTTCGCGACGCACTCGGTGTCGACGATGTTGAGGATGCAGGCTTCCTCGAGGTTGAAGTCGACGAAGGTCTGCAACACAGCCGTACTGTCACCGGGGGAGCCGCCCCCGGTGTTGTCGTAACGGTCAGAAAAGATCACCGGAAACGGACCTTTACCCTTCAGTTTCTCCAGAACCTCTCGCGTGGTAGTTGGCGGCTCTTGATAGTCGGCGCGATGTTCGAAGATCCAGGCGCCGAGCTGGTCCGCGTGGCGTTGAGCAAGCTCTATGTCGTTGTCAGCGGCCACGTAGACCGAGGCGCCCATGCAGGGAATGTCCGCCAGTGGAAAGGAAGCCGAAATAGAAGCGCAGATTACCCCCGGCAACGATTCGAGCTCGTAAAGTCGGTCGATAACCTCCTTCATCGGCGGGCGAGCTGTCACCTGTCGGGTGCCAAAAATCATCGGTAACGAACAGCGAGCCATGGTGGGACGCACACCATCTTTTACGATTTGCATCAGCACATCGGCGCATTGTCGGGCTCGTTCCGCCTGATCGATCTCCGGAAACGTCTTGCGGCCGATTAGGACATCGGCGATCTCCACCATCTCCTGAGAAACGTTGGCATGGATGTCGAGCTCTGCAAGGATTGGTATATCGGGACCGACCAAATCCCGGATCGCAGCTAGGATATGTCCTTCGCCATCATCGATGCCTTCCGCCACCATCGCCCCATGGAGCTCCAGCAGAACCCCGTCCACAGTGCCTGCTGCTCGCATGCGGTCGAGCATGTCGTTCAAGATGGTGTCGAAGATGTCGCGAGGTGTTGGACCGCTGGGGTAGGCGTGGGCGCACACCGTCGGAATCAATTCGAAACCGAAGGTTTCGGCGCCATCCAGGTAGCCGCCGATGATTGAGTTTGAGCCGCGAAACTTGTCGAAGATCTCTTGCCCGGTGAGATAACCGACGCGTTCTCGGTAGCTTTCCCAGGTGGTTTCCACCGGGGTGAAGGTGCTGGTTTCGTGTGCGAAGGTGCCGGAAAGAACGCGCATTGTTGATCTTCCCCCGAGGTTTGTGCAGACTTCTCGATCGTTGCGCCGATGAGACTACGGCGTCGAACAGACTAACGATTTAGGTGCCAGTTCACAAGCGGAAGGAGGAGGTAAATGTCTCGATTACGCATCGCGGAAGTCGGAATTCGTGGCAAGGGAAGCCAACACATGGAAATCCTCAGTGAATTCGAAGAGGTTGAATTGGTTGCCGTATGTGACACTTTGCCGGATGTGCTGGAATCGGTGGGGGACAAGTTCGGCGTCAAGAACAGATACTCCTCAGTGGACCAGCTGCTTGACGCTGAGAAACTCGACGCGGTGTTCGTCGCCACTCCGCCGGAGGTCAATGCTCCGGTGGCGCTACCCTGCCTGCAGCGAGGCGTTAACACCTTTCTCGAAAAACCTCCAGGAATGACGGCCGCGGAGGCCAAAGAGTTGGTGATGGCTGCCGAGGAGTCGGGGGCCAAGGGTATGGTGGGTTTGAACCGGCGCTTTCACCCAATGCTCAACCAGGCGTTGGCGATGGTGGAAGAGAACGGACCGGTCATCCAACTGGTAGGGGAGTTCCACAAGCCAATGTCAGTGCTAGAGCGGTTGGAGCGCTTCACCCCCGAGTGCATGGACAACTGGCTGGTAGCTAACGATATCCACGTCATCGACATGGTACGTCGTATGGCGGGAGCCGATGTGCGCTCAGTGCACAGCTTCGGTCGTCGTGCGGTGTCGAAGTATCGCGACGTGCATGCGGCGATGGTGGAGTTTGAGAACGATTGCGTCGCCACCTACAGCTTCAACTACACCACGTCGCAGCGATTGGAGCGTTACGAGATTCACGGCAACAACATATCAGCTTACCTCGAAGGTGTGCGCGAAGGCTTTGTGCTCCGCCAGGACGAACGAATTGACCTTCCCGAGTGCGAAACCAGTGGCACCGAGGAGGAGATCAGGTATTTCGTCGATTGTCTTCTGGAGGACAAACCGGTGACGCCGCCAGCCCCCACGTTGGAGGAGGGATTCAAGAGTGTGGAGCTGGCGGATGCAATTCGCGCCGGTTTGCGAGAATGAGAAAATGGACCTTTGATGCTTTGACGAGGATACTTGCCTCGAACGACTGCCGGCCCAGTTTCTTCGACCTGCTTGGCAAATCTTGAGTAAACCTGGAGCTGTTTGCAACCGATATAACGAGAGAACTTGGTATCCATTCAATCTGGTAAAGGTGTCCTTAGATCGCCCACGTCTTTGTTCTCTCACTAATGCTGGTTTTTCTGTCAGCAAACCTGGCAACGGCCGATGTTCGCCTGCATCCCGGCTATGAGGTCGATGTCGCATGGTCTGGCCGACAAGTGTCGGAATGGGAACTGTGGACGATCACCAAGAAGATTCTCCCTTTTGACGCCATCAATACCACCGACCTGGAGCCGCCCCAGGTAAGTCAGATGGGTCGGGTGTTGGGCGTCCGTCCGCCATCGATAGGTTCCGCTGGGGACCATCGATGGCACCGCCCGCTCATCGCCTTGCCGGTAGCTATTGGTACACGGTGTGGTACACCACCGAAGAGGGCAGGCGCGTGCTAACGCTGCGTCTAGACGCCAACCGCTACATTGTCGAGAGGGTACACTGGCGACGGATTTCGGGCCCCAATGTTGCTCTCGATGACTAATCTGCGAGTCGCACTTTGACGTGTGCGCTATGAGTTAATCGGCACGGCAATCCTGTTGACCCCATAGGCACATTCGGCTTTCTTCCTTCACTCGCTCGCTTATTGTAAGCGTCTATTTTTTAAGGAAACCAAGGTGACGGCCGCATACTACACCGGGCAGGGACAACTGGAATTTCGACCGTGCCAGCCCCGAAAACCCGGGCCCATGGAAGTGCGCATTGGGGTCGGTTACGGTGGAGTATGTGGTTCTGACCTATCGATCTACCGGGGTCATCGCGACGAGCGCATGCGCTTGCCGGAAGTGATCGGCCATGAAATGTCGGGAACAATCGCTGAGGTGGGTTTCGAAGTGCAAGCGTGGCGACCAGGCGATCGGGTGGTGGTAATGCCGTTTGAAACCTGCGGGCGTTGTCGCGCTTGTCTAAGCGGTCACTCCCACATCTGTTACAACATGGACTTTTTCGGAGTCGAAAGTGCAGGTGCTTTTCAGGACTCTTGGACTGTCCCCGCACACACGCTCCATCGGTTGCCTGATACGATTTCTCTGAAACAGGCGGCGCTGGTGGAACCGATTTCGGTCGCAATGCATGCGGTCCGCACTTCCGAGCTCGCGCCCGGAGATTGTGCTGTCGTACTTGGTGGGGGACCTATCGGTCTGCTCACGGCATCGGTGGCGCAACACCGCGGCGCTGAGGTGCTGCTGGCGGAATTGAATCCATTTCGCATCGACATTGCTCGCGACATGGGAATCGATGTAATGGATCCTTCCGCGGAAGATTTGAAGGAAACTGTCTTGCAGCGTTCCGCAGGTGCAGGAGCAGATATTGTTTTCGAGGCCTCGGGTTCTCAGGCCGCGGCGACTATCATGAGCGAACTCTTGTGTGCTCGCGGATTGGTGCTCGTGATCTCGGTTTTTGGCGAGCCGCCGCGGCTCAACCTGAAGAGCTTTTTTATGCGCGAGCTGCGGTTGCAGGCGGTGCGTTGCTACACCCACGAAGATTTCGATGATGCGATCAATCTCATTGGCAGCGGTGATTTCCCGTTCGAACAGATGATTACCGGCCAGGTCCCGATCCACGAGCTGGCCGGTGTATTCGAAGAGATGGAGAACGGAGCGCCGGCGCTGAAAACCCTCCTACGGATCGGTGCAGATAGCGGATGAGCACGCTCGAACGTTTTCAGTTGCATGGCAAGACGGCCTTGGTGACCGGGTGTCGTCGGGGAATCGGTGCCGGCATGGCCCAGGCACTGGCGGAAGCGGGAGCCGATATCGTCGGCGTCAGTACCCAATTGGAGTCGGAAGGGAGCGAAGTGCAGAAGTTGGTAGAGGGGTGCGGCCGCAGCTTCAAGTCATACGCCTGCGATCTTCGCGCTCGCGAAGCGGTATATGACTTCATCAAGGGAGTGAAGGATAGGGAGCCGCCTATCGATATTCTGATCAACAACGCGGGTATCATCCGGCGCACTCCGGCCGTCGATCACTCCGACACTGACTGGGATGATGTGCTCGAGGTTAATCTTTCCGCCCAATTCGTTTTGGCCCGCGAGTTCGGCAAGGAGATGGTGGAGCGCGGTGCCGGCAAGATCGTATTCACTGCTTCTATATTGAGCTTCCAGGGTGGCATAACCGTGCCCGGGTATGCCGCCTCCAAAGGAGCGATCGCGCAGTTGACCATGGCGTTGGCTAACGAATGGGCGGGAAGTGGGGTGAACGTCAACGCCATCGCTCCGGGATATATTCGTACCGACAACACCCAGGCGTTACAGGACGACGAGCAGCGCTTCCAACAGATCCTGACGCGCATACCGGCGGGGCGCTGGGGCACGACAGATGACTTGCAAGGTGCCGTGGTTTTCCTCAGCTCCTCTGCGTCTTCATATGTCAACGGCATCACGCTGGTGGTGGATGGTGGTTGGATGGGCCGCTGATGACGATTGCCTGTGCCCAATACGGCACCAAACATGGGCACGCTGGCGGCAAGCTGCTGGCACTGAAAAAGAATCCGATGGTTCACCTCGCCGGCGTTTACGAGCCCGACACCCAGCGTCGTCGAGAGCTGCAGGAAGTGGAGGATGAAGACAGCCCCTTTGCCAAAGTAAAATGGTTTGAAGATGACGCCGAAATCCTCGATAACCCGGAGATCGTCGGCGTCGCTTCCGAAGGCAGCAATCGGGAAAGTCTGGCGCAGACCGCCAAGCTGGTGCGAGCCGGGAAACATGTCTGGTACGACAAACCGGCCGGTGACGACTGGGAAATTTGGCGCCGCGTTGTTGGCGAGGCAAAGGAGCGCGATCTGTGCATTCAGCTCGGTTACATGTTTCGCTATCATGACGGATTCCGGCGTATTGTCAACTGGGCCGAAAACGGCGTTCTGGGAGATCTTTTCTTCATCAGGGCGCACATGTCGACCAACATCCCCGAGGGGTATCGGCGCCAGATAGCCGCTGAACACGCGGGGGGCATCATGTTCGACTTGGGCGGCCACGTGCTCGATCAGATCGTCTGGTTGTTGGGACGGCCCACGAAAGTCAGTTCGTACCTGCGCAACGACGGCTTTCAGATACCGCGGTTCGCCGACAATACCCTGGCTGTATTCGAGTTTGACCGGGCGATGGCGATTATCGAAATCGCTGCGATGGAAAGCCGTCCCATGGCACGCCGTTATGAGGTTTACGGAAGCAACGGCAGCGCTATCATCTTGGAGCCGTTTGAACCTGGCCATCAGGTCCGTCTCTGTCTCGAAAAGCCGCAGGAGGGATATTCGTCGGGTGCCCATCTTCTCTCCATTCGTGGCCGTTCCCGTCTGCAGCTGTATGATTTGGAATTGGCGGCATTTCTTGCCACCATCAGCGGTGAGCAAGAGCCGGATCGCTCGCTGGACCACGAGCTCTTGGTTCAGGAGAGCCTGTTGCGGGCCACCGGCCATCTGCCAGGTTGAATCAGTACGCAACTGCGGTCAGTTACGTCCATGATCTAACAAGGAGTCTACATCATGTTGGTTGAAGGAAAAAAAGCACTGGTAACCGGATCGGGTCGCGGCATCGGCCGCGGCATCGCACTGATGCTGGCACAGGAAGGGGCCGATGTTGGTGTCAACGACATAGAACGCGACGAACCTGCCGAGGACACCCTGAAGATGGTGGGTGACACCGGGCGTCAGGTCAGCTGGCATCAAGCCGACGTCAGTAAGTCTTCCGAGATCAACCGCATGATCGACGAGTTCGTGGAGACGCACGGTCGAATCGATATCTTGGTTAACAATGCTGTCAAGACCTACGATAAGCCGTTTCTCGAGATTTCCGAGGAAGATTGGGATGCTGAGGTGGCGGTTGCCCTCAAGGGTTACTTCATCGCCTGTCAGCGGGCAGCCCGGGAAATGGTCAAGCAGGGTGACGGTGGCCGTCTAGTCAACATCAGTAGTGTGCATGCGCTGCGGGCTTGGAGCGGAGACATGATATATGGCGTGTGTAAGGCCGGACTGATGCGTATGGTGCGCAGTATCGCTTTCGATCTGCACGGTCATGACATCAACGTCAACTGCATTCTGCCCGGCTACATCGACAGTCGTTTGCTGCCTCCGGAGGAGGAGTACAAGCGTGGCAAGATCGACCACGCCGAGTATGCCTGGCCGTGGATTCCGTGCAATCGCGGCGGTTTGCCGGAGGATATTGCCAAGGCGGTAATGTTCCTTACCTCTGACTTGAGCTCCTACGTCAACGGGGAGTCGATCGTTGTCGATGGTGGTCTTATGGTGGGTGGCACACCGGAGATGTGTAAAGAGGGCTAGCGCCTCAGCTGAAGGCTAATTCGCGTGAGACGACGCCGAGTGGCGTGAAGAGTCGGTCTACCTTAATCGACCAATAGTGCCACGCCGATCGCTATACCCGGCACGCGGCTTCACCTACCATGACCTCAGTGCCGTCCTGGATTTCACACCGGACGTCCATTGTGCAGGTGCCATCGGGAGCGATGTCCCGTATACGGGCTTTGATCTGTACGGTGTCGTCTTCTGCAACGGGGTGAATGAATTTGAGGTTGGAGGTGACGCCAGAGCTCAACCACCTGGTTCCAAAGAGATCAATCATGAGCTCGGCGAGATGACCAAGGTATTGGGTGGCGGATACGTAGATCGTTTCAAGGCCGGACAGCTTGGCGGTTTTGAGATCGGTGTGGATGTTTTTCCGCGGCCAATCCGGGGTATTGAACGGTCCCCCAGAAAAGGCAGCGATCCGCTCCCAGGACATTTTTTTTAGTTTGCCCGCAAACTCCTCGCCTGTTTTGCTGTCTCTGGTGATCATTCACATACCTCAGGGACGTTTCGGGGCGGCGAACGTGTTGGTCATCTTGCGCCGCAGGATCTCGACGCCGTCCTCGTCGGTCACGCGGATGTCCAGCACGTGATAGGGCCGGCCGCGTTTTTCGTATCTCTCGATTACCTCCCAGGTCACCCTCAACCGTTTGTATAGCGGCGCTGGATTGAGATATTCGGTGGTCTCCGCCGCATGGATCTCCGACCATCCTTTGGGAAGGTGGAACGAGGGACTCCGGGTGTTGTTGCTCATATTGAGCAACACCCCGGGATGTGCTACAGGGTTATGCGTGTCGAGATATATGGGGTTATAGTCTTCACAGGCGTAGAGGTACTGTTCGTTGAGCTCTCGAGTGACGACGAACTCGAGAGGCTCGAAACATTCACCCGCCGCCATGAGATGGGCATTTTGCGATGTGGCCAAAGGGACCTTCGATCACGGTTGTTGCGTTGCCGGTCTCGAAACAGCAGGCAAAGATAAAGATTCGCTACTCCGCGGCAATCAAGCATGGGTCAATCGCTTCTATATTTAGTGCTTGATAAGGCCCAGTGCAGTTGACAGGTGCCAACTTATAACAGTTGAGGATGACATGAAAAAGTATCTAGTCCGTTTCCTCGCAGCGATCGGGGCGTTGACGCTCCTGTTGACCACCCTCATGGCCCTTGGGTTGCTTCTCGGAACTGACGAGAAGCCAATACCCGAGACGGCGATTCTCGAGATCGATCTTGAGCAGCAGCTGGTAGAGTATGTTCCCGAAGACCCGGTGGCGCAGGCACTGTCGTTGGCCGAAGGGCAGATGACCGTCCGCCAGGTGACCGAGACCTTGCGTTGGGCAGCGGCAGATGAACGGGTCGTTGGCCTCTTTGCCAAGGTCGGTGCGGCCCCGATGGGGATGGCGGTGATTCAGGAGTTGCGCGACGCCGTGGCGGCGTTTCGAGATACGGGCAAGTTCAGTGTTGCCCATGCCGAGACCTTTGGCGAGTTCGGTCCTGGAAGCGGTGCCTACTATCTGGCAAGCAGCTTTGACACAATCTATCTGCAACCCAGCGGTGATGTTGGCTTGACCGGGATCATGTATGAGAGCCCGTTCATCAAGGTCGCGCTGGACAAGCTGCACATACAGCCGCGGATGTCACAGCGGAAGGAATACAAAAATGCCGCCAACCTGTTCACAGAAGAGTCTTACACCGATGCGCATCGCGAGTCGATCTCGAGACTCATGGAGACCCAGTTCAAACAACTATTGGGTGGCATAAGTGCAGCCCGCGGTTTGCAGACTGACGAGGTGCGGTTGCTGATGGATCAGGCCCCGTTGAGCGCACAGGAAGCTTTTAATGGCGGACTCATTGATGGCCTACATTATCGCGACGAAGCTTCGGACCTCGTGAAGAAACGGGCAGACGGGGGAGAGCTCGTCAAGTTCGTTGATTACCAAGGGGCAATTGACGAACTCGGCGAAACGGAAGCGGTAATCGCGTTGGTGTTCGGCAGTGGGCAAGTGCACCGTGGAAAAAGCGATTTCGACCCATTCGGAGGCTCGCCCTCCATGGGAAGTAGCACGGTGATCACCGCTGTGCGCGACGCGGTGAAGCAAGAGGATGTGAAGGCGATCGTGTTTCGGGTTGATTCCGGCGGCGGATCCTACATCGCTTCCGACGCCATCCACCGGGAATTACAAGAGGCGCGCAGGGCCGAGAAACCGATTGTTGTCAGCATGGGCAATGTCGCTGCCTCCGGCGGGTATTTCGTGTCCATGCCCGCCAACAAAATCGTCGCGCAGCCGGGTACCATCACCGGTTCCATCGGCGTGCTGGCAGGTAAGCTGGTTACTGGCGAGTTCTGGAAGCGCCACCTGGGGGTGACCTGGGACGAGGTACACACCAATCCGAACGCAACCATGTGGACAGGGGTTCAGGATTATACACCCCAACACCAAGCGAAGTTGGATCAGATGCTAGATAGAATCTACCTGGATTTCACTTCGAAGGCTGCTGCCGCTCGCGACCTCTCGGCCGGCCAGGTTGAAGCGGTCGCAGGGGGGCGCATTTGGAGCGGTTCCGACGCTTTAGTACACGGTCTGGTCGACACCCTTGGAGGATTGCGTCTGGCGGTGCGATTGGCCACCGAAGAAGCGGGATTTGATCCAGACGAGCCGTTGACCCTGCGCGTCTATCCGCGACCGAAACCGCTACTGGAGCAGCTGGTTGAGCGTTTGGAGTCTAGTGCCGGGGTGCAGACCAGCGCCGCACGTCAGCTGGCGGTCGTTTTGCGCCCTGTCGCTCGACTCGCTGCCGAATGGGAAAACATCGGCGCTCGAGGGGTGTTGCGGATGCCCGGGGCAGAGCTGTTGTGGTAAGATTCAAGGGGTCCGATCGAGGTAATGTTTGATGAGTCGTTTGAATCGGGAGCCGTAGATCATGTCGAAAGTGTCTTGTCTGCCGGGAAAAAGCAGCTCGACCTGAAAGCGCAGATTGTAGACTCGTTTTCTGGCATCGGCTGGGTCCACAAATTGGTTTTCGATGAGGTGGGCGAGATGTTCCACCATATGGCGAAGGATCTGCAGGCGTGTTTCTTCCGCTCCGCAATTCATTTATCGACGGCACCTCAATCTTCCCCTGTCACTGGACCGTAATGAGGCCCCCATGCTCTTGACAGCTGTCGTCCTTCGCTCTCCATAGTAGGAAGATCAGCTGTTGCCAGAGGGGTATACCCCTTCGCCCACGCAAGGTTTTGCGAAAGCTCCCGTTCATCGTACATGCCGAGGACTGCTAAGGCGACGCCGGGAAGTCCGAGGGCGTAGCGCAACGCTTTCTGGTGGTCGTGGGTGCCGTGGGCTTTCAGCGCCGACGGCCGCTTCGATTCCGTGGGGCCGGTTTCGTACTTCATCGCCTCGGCCCCTCCGTAAACTTTCATTGCGGCAACTCCCACGTCGTGCTCCGCCGCCAACGGCAGCACCAGCTCTTCGAAGTTGTAGGTGTAACGATCGGCGTAGTTCATCGCCAGCATGATCACATCCACCTCAGCCTCGCGCAGAATCCGGGCGGATTTCAGCGGCTGGTTGTGGGCGCTGAACCCGACGTAACGGGTCCAACCTCTGCCTTGGGCTTCCCGCAACCCCTGCAACGAGCCAGCGTCACTCAAAACCTGGTTGATATCCAAGGTGCCGACGGAATGAACGTAGGTGAGATCGACCTGATCGATTCCTAGGTCGCGCAGGCTCTGCTCCAGGATCTTCAACGCCTCTTTGCCATCCGCCGTACCGACCTTGGTGACAACGAAAACTTCCTTGCGGCGTTGGCGGAGCATCAATCCTAACTGTTTCTGCGCACGCTGATATGCCGGTGCTGTGTCCAGGTAGGTAATGCCGCAATCTATCGCGGCATGAAATAGCTCCACGGCCTTGTCATCGCACAATGCCATGCCGGCCGGTGCCGTCCCCAGGCCAAGAATCGGCAAGATCTCGCCAGTTTTACCCAAAGTCCGTTCGGGAAGCGATTCTTTCTCTTTAACTGGTTCTAACTCAACGGCTTGCATTCGCAGCTCCTATCGGCTTCATCGGTTAGTTCATCAACCACCGCACTCCTTTAACGCCTGTTCCAAGATGGCTAATCCCGAGTCAATCTCCGATATGGTGACAGTAAGTGGCGGCGCGATGCGAAAGACCCCCCCCAATCCTGGGAGCTGAACGATGTTCATGCTCAATCCAAGCTCCAGGCAACGCCGAGATATGGAAGCACCCAGATCGGGGGCGGGAGTCCGCGACTCGCGATCGGCGACGATCTCCACACCCAGCAAGAGACCGCGACCGCGGACATCGCCGACACACTCGAACCGTTCCTGGAGTTTTTTGAGCCCGCACTTCAAGTAGCTACCCAATTCTTGGGCGCGCTCGGCAAGCTTCTCTCGTTGCAATACTTGGACCACCGCCAACCCGACGTATGCCGGCAACGGGTCGGATACGTGCGATGTGTAGAACAGGAATCCCTTGTTGTGGCAGTCTTCTTCGATGTCGGAGCTGGTAATAGTTGCCGCCAGCGGCAACCCGGCTCCCAGCGTCTTCGACAGGGTCAGGATGTCCGGTACCACTCGTGAATGCTGAAAAGCAAAATCTTTCCCTGTACGTCCCATTCCGGTCTGCGCTTCGTCCAGGATCAGCATCATGCCTCGTGCGGCTGTTTTTTCACGCAAACGGACGAGGTACTCGTCGGTTAACTCGACGACGCCTGCGACGCTTAACAACGGTTCCGCGACTACCGCTGCATATGCACCTACTGACTGACGGTCGAGGGTGTCGAAGCCGGATTCAAGACAAGTCAGATCGCAGCGATCACAGCAATGATCGATCGGGCAGCGATACGCATTGGGAATGGGCAGCGCCATGGTGCCCGGAACACCCGGGCCATATCCCTTGCGGCCAGCCGAATAGGTGATCGAAGAAGAGCCGGCCGTCATACCGTGCCAGGAGCCGACAAAACCTACCACTTCGAAACCGCTCGTGTGCAGTTTGGCCATGCGCAGAGCCGCTTCGTTCGCCTCACTTCCAGTGTTGATCAACAGCACTTTCTGCAGCTCGGCGGGCAGCAGCGTGGAAAGAGCAGTAGCGAGCTCGATAACCGGCGGCGACAGCATGCCGCTGAACAGGTGCAAAACCTGTTTCATGGACGTCTCTATTGCCGCCAACATCTCGGGGTGATTGTGGCCGAGTATGGCACACATCTGGCCGGAGGTGAAGTCAAGGATGGCCCGTCCGTCGCGATCGTATACGTACGATCCCTCAGCTCGTTCGATCAGAAAGGGGGCAAACTGTCCGCCATAGCGGACCAGGTGTTTTTCGACCGCTTCCCAGAGTTCTCGGTCTTCAGCGTCGCTCACGATGGTTCGAAATATTCCCGCAGAGGGTAGGCACGCGAATCTCGTTGATCTATTTTAGCCAATTCAGCGGTAAAATAGAAGCGACCCTCATAAGGAGAGAACTCACATGCCCTGGCTGCAGACCAAAGAGAAGATTCAACTTCTAGGTATCTACGCCCATCCCCACGATTTGACCCATGCGATCGGGACCATGGGAAATCACGTGAAAAACGGCGACGCTGCTACGGTGGCCATCGTGACCGATGGCGGCGCCACCCACAACGAGCGTCTCTGGGAGGAGTTGCACAAGGAAGGCGCCGAGCGCAATAGCGATGTGACCGAGCAAAAACGGCAGGAGTATGCTCAGCAGAAGTACGAGGAGGCGAAAACCGCCTGCTCGTACTTTGGGGTTACAGACGTCCGCTTTCTCGGCTACAAGGACAAGCCACTTATTCGCACCGACGAGATGGTGGAAACGGTGGTTGATCTGATCTGCGAGGTGAGACCCGATATCTTGATCACCGAGGTGCCGGCGCTGCACTGGATGGATCGTACCTTCGTCACCCCGGACGATCACAGCACGTGTTCCGCCGTGGTAACCGAGGCGCTGATCATCGCCCAGCACCCGCACCTGGACGGAGACAAGCAGCGCATCCCGCACAAACCGGCCCGGATCTATTACATGTCGCCGGGCCAACCCGGGGACCAGGTGGACGTTTACATCGACACCTCCGAATGGGAGGAGGAGCGGATCAAAGCGGAGATGGCGTACGCTTCCCAGGGACACACACCGGCCTACGCCCGCCAACGGGTGCTGCGCCAGTGCGGTAGCTACGGCTGGTCCGCCGGCGTTAATCTGGCGGAGAAGTTCCTCAAGGGGAATCGCAACGTTGCCTCGTATTTGCCCATTACCGATCTCGACCTGGAGCATTCTCGTGGCTCCGGGATCGATCACGCCGTAAGTGTCATGGGCAATGAATACCGGGAGGAAGCGGAACGATTGTTGCGCGCCAAGGCAGAATGAGCGCAACAAAGAGCTTGCCCTTTACCGAACCGCAGCAGAGACGCCCCCGCATCCGGCGCAACGGCGGCTCGTGGAACCCGCTGGTCGACCTTGCTGACATCCATGCGGGGAACCGCAGTACGGACCGGAGGGGGGTGTACGACCTCTTCGATGCCCCGGTCGGCGTGGCGTTGCGGGTCGAGCACGCCGACCGGTCCGAGCCGCTGTTGGAAGCCGAACCCCCGTGGGAGGCGGGCGGTTCCATGGGGCCCCTGTTCATCTGGGAGACCGATGATGGTTTCCACATGATCTACGAAACCAAGAGTGGAACAGGTTACGCCACCAGTGATGATGCCTATAACTGGAAGCGGCCGGATCTAGGAGAGGTGGAAATCGAAGGATCGACGGCCAACAATATTCTCAAACACGGCATCATAGGATCTACAGGTGTGTTTATCGACCCCCACGCGCCGCCTGCAGAGCGTTTCAAAGCCATTGGTGGCGACATGGCATGGTACGATCCGGCGACCTGCGAGCCGCTGGAAGAGGACGAGGCGCTAAAACGCTACGATGCCCAGGAATACGGCGGGGCTGGATATGACGGTCCGCGGGCAGAGATCTGGGGCCGTATGCTCGGTTGGACCTCGCCCGATGGCCGCCGTTGGTTGCCGTTGCCAGAAGCTTTGGGTAATCGACCGGTCAACGGTGGCATCTCAGCTCGGTGGGACGTCGCCACCGAACAGTATATCTGTTACCAGCAGATAGCGGGTTTCGAGGCGGAGGTTTTTAAAGGGATTGGCAGCGCCAGCATCGAGCAGGAAGGGTCGCGCCGGACCATCGCATTTTCGTGTACGAAAGATTTCCGCCGTTGGCCGGCGCCCAAAGAGATATTGGCACCCGATGCCCAGGACCCTCTGGACATCGATTTCTATGGCGCCAACTATTTCCCTTATCCGGACCGCACCGACCTCCACGCCATGATCATCCCGGTCTTCTACCGGGCGACGGATCACGTCGACACCCAGATCGCCTTCAGTCGGGACGGGTTGTTCTGGACGCGCCCGGAACGGCGCACTTTGCACGAGGTGGGAGTTCCGGGAAGCGGCGAGGATTGCCAGGTGCACAGCTGGCGCAATGGTGTTGTTGAACTGCCCGACGGGCACTGGGCGGTTCCCTATACAGGACTCTCGGCGCTGCACAACATGCGCGACGAATTCCGAGACGTGCTTTTCCCACACCGACGCGAGAATCAGATACGCTACGCTTTGTGGCAACCGCACCGTTTCTGCGGGGTCGAAGCGGAGCTGGAGGGTCGGTTTACGATCCCCACCATCTACCGAACGGGGGAGCAGCTGCGGCTGAATTATCGCTGTGCCCCCGGCGGATGGATCGCCGTCGAGCTGTTACCCAAGATGCCCACGCGAAGCCAGCCCGATATGGAGCCGGCCGCCGGTTTCGGCTTCGCGGATTGCGACCGACTTAGCGGCGACGAGTCGGACCGCGTTGTAACCTGGAACGGCGATAGCGATATCTCGACGATCGGTGAGACAATCTCCGTTCGCGTGAGGATGTTCCAGGCGAAACTGTTTGCCTACAAGGTGTAAAGCAGCCGGGCCGACCCGCTGACCAATACCGATCTCGGCGGTTACAGCGGGACGAAGGCCACCCAGCAAACCGATCACTGTTATCAGAAAAGGACTATGATGACAAAGAAAATCTCCCCCTTCACTGAACCACAAAAGCGATCACCCAAGATCCGGGCTAACTGCGGCGCCTGGAATCCGATCGTTGATACCACTGATCTGTTCGCCGGAAACCGCAGTATCGATCGCAATGGGGTGTTCGACCTCTACGATGCCCCCGTGGGTGTCGCGCTCCGCGTCGAGCAAGCAGGCCGCTCGGAACCGCTTCTCGAGGCCACCGAATCGTGGGAGAATTGTTCCGTCGCTCCGCTGTTCATCTGGAAAACGGACGAAGGTTTCAAGATGCTCTACTCGGCCAGGCACGGGACCTGTCTCGCCACCAGCGACGATGGTTATAAGTGGACGCGGCCCGCGCTGGGTGAGGTGGAGTTCGAGGGTTCCACTGCCAACAACTTGCTCGCCGATGGCATAGCAGGTGCTTCGGGCGTGTTCATCGACCCTCATGGCCTCCCGGAGGAGCGCTTCAAGGCGATGGGGGGGGACATGGCGTGGTACGACCCGGCCACCTGCCAGCCACTGGAAGGCGATGAAGCGCAGAAACGGTACGATGCCCAGGAGTACGAGGGGAACAGCTACGCCGGCCCTCGGGCGGAGATCTGGGGACGCATGCTGGGTTGGACTTCACCGGATGGACTGCGTTGGCAGCCGTTGCCCGAAATGCTGGGAAACAGGCCGGTAAACGGCGGCATCTCGGCCCGGTGGGATGAAGCTACCCAACAATACGTCTGTTATCAGCAGATCATGGGGTACGAGGCCGAGGTCATGAACGGGATCGGCAGCGCCAGCATCGAGGAGGAGACCACCCGCCGGACCATCGCTTTTTCGTGCACCAAGGACTTCCGCACCTGGCCGGCTCCGAAGCTGATTCTCGCGCCGGACGCCCAGGACGATCTGGACATCGATTTCTACGGCGCCAACTATTTTCCGTATCCAGAACGCACCGATCTTCACGCCATGATCGTTCCGGTTTTTCACCGGGCGAACGACAACATGGACACGCAGCTTGCCTTCAGCAGGGATGGACTGTTCTGGTCGCGCCCGGAGCGGAGTGCCGCCTTCACGGCGGGCGAACCAGGCAGCGGCTCGGAGTGCGGCACCCACACCTGGCGCAACGGTCTGGTGGAGTTGCCGGACGGGAAGTGGGCGGTACCGCATACGGGAACGTCCACGCTACACAATGTGCGCGCTGAATTCTCCGATGAGATCTTTCCAGATCGGCGTCCGGGCCAGATCGTCTACGCCCTCTGGCAGCCGCACCGTTTCTGCGGCGCCGAGGCGGAGCTGGAAGGGCGCTTCACGATTCCATCGATCTACAGGAAAGCTGATCAGCTGCGCATCAACTATCGCTGCAAACCCGGTGGCTGGGTTGCCGCCGAACTGCTATCCAGGACACCCGGGCTGTTTCAGCCCGACCTGGACCCGATCCCGGGATTCTCTTTTGCCGAGTGCGACCGTCAGACCGGGGACCACACCAATCGCGCCGTAACCTGGAACGGTAACAGCGATATATCTGCCATTGGCGATTCGCTGGTTATTCGCATCAAGATGTTCCAGGCGAAGCTGTTTGCGTATCGATTATAAGCGCGGTTATCCTCCACCGCAGGATACCGCTACGATCGCTAGGTCTCAGCCGAGGCTCCTCTTTCCATTAGCACGTCGAACAATTAAGTCATGCTGGATGATCTCGAAATAACGGGCTACGTAACGGGCTGTCCTGCTGTCGCGTGATGCGGAGCAGCGCTCCCATGACGCCGCCGTGGATCATGAGGTGGATGCAGGAGTAATCTGCATGCGATGCACCGGTCAGTGGTCCCCGATAAGCTGGTGGTCCTGACGTTCGACGACGGTAATAAGTCGGACGTAACTTTTGTAGCACCGTTGCTGAAAGAGTATGGTTTCAAAGCGACGTTTTTCATCACCGAAGGACTGAACTTCCTCACCAACGAGGAACATTACGTGACGTGGGACGAGGTTCAGAGACTCTATGAGGAAGGTTTTTAAATAGGCAATCACACGCGCCATCACAGGAATGTAAATGATCAATCGCGGGAAGAATTACTTGCCGACCTGGCGCACATCGACTGCTGCATTCCAGGAATGCGGCATCCACTTAGCGAATACGTTCTGTTACCCCGGCTACGATCATCGGCAAGCGGCGGTAAGAGTGCAGGCAAAACATGGATGCTTTTTTGCGCGGCGTGGTGTTGCTCCGGAATTCAACTATAGTACCAA
>CAYNZV010000077.1:0-21500 GCA_964401715.1 uncultured Gemmatimonadaceae bacterium
TTTCTTCCAGTTTGGGAACTTCCTCATTGGCTCCGTAAACGGACGAAGAAGAAGCAAACACTAGGCGTTTAACTCCTGCATCTCGAGCAGCATCCAAGACATTCAAGGTCCCGGCGACGTTTACGTCGTTGGTTGTTAGTGGGTCCTTCACGGAACGCGGCACCGACGGCAGTGCTCCGTGGTGCAGGATGATATCGACGCCGGAAACGGCTTCGCGAACAGTTTGGTAGCTGCGGACGTCGCCTTCTAGGAGCTCCACATCACCTAGGAACGTTTCTATATTCTCGCGCTTAGAAGTGGAAAAGTTGTCCAACACCCGTACGCGTTCGCGTCGTCGCACGAGTTCCTCCACCAGGTGTGAACCGACGAAGCCGGCGCCACCGGTGACGAGGAATAAAGCCATTCAGAAATTCTCCGATGAGTAAAACGGGAACTCTTGCTTGATACTGATCAACGCAGTTTCTACTCTATAAACTGATGTAAGATAATACGAAACCTGCTTTCCGGCCCTTAAGGAATCGGTCCATGACTACCAACTCGCGGCTGCTTCCATGGATCGTCTCCACCTTGTAACCGGCAATACCCGCGCTTTTCCTCGCTTGGCCTGCTGGACCTATGGAAAAACTCTCTCTTGAGCAAAGTTTGCGGATTGCCCATGGAGGGAATTTTCAGCGCATTATGGATCTTGCGACGCTGATTCAACGTGTCCAAACCGAGGATACCGACTTCCAATACGACGGCCAGCCAACGGGTGCCGTGATTCGGCCAATCCAGTCTTGCCTCCAATGTTGAACGTGGAGATTTCTCCTCGAATCGTCGCACCTATCTCCTCGACTTCACAAGTGCGTGAAATTAGAAATGCCGTTCGCAACATCGATCAGGCATAATCACAGCAAGATGCAACCACCGCGTTGGAGTTCGCAGAAGCTTACATACCTGGCGCAAGAAAGCCAATTCGAATAGGGTTCGATTTCGATTACAAAGTCGGCATCTTCTCTATCCACAGGGTGAGTTCACCAGTGCCCAAATCGAGAAACAGGCCGCCATCGTGAATTACCGCCAGTAGTTGGTAGACTTCAAATTAGCTACCTTGGCAAAGCTGAGCGAACTAACGCCGGATCCGTGGTAACGGAATGACCAGCTGTCGGCTGCGATTAGGTATGTTTGGATATTTTGGCCCAGGATATTACTGGGTTCTGATAGGAATAGGGCGAAGATTTGCGACTATTTGTCGTCGTTCGAATCCATGAGCGGGTGGCTGAATTCGTCTATATCCTCGCCAAACATCACTCTCCGAGGTCGCAGCCGCGTGTACGAAGGGATCTGATTCATCTCCTCCGCCTCCTGGCAGGCAACGCACAACCTGGCAGTCGGTAAAGCTTCCAACCTTGGCTTGGTAATGAAAGGGCAGTTTGGGCAAAGGTTCAACGGAGTCTCTAAACACGCTTCGCATTTACCGTAGTCACCGCTCTCGAGTTTTTCCAGCGCAAGAGTGATCTCTTCCAACTCCCTCCGCTCTGTGTCCCCTAAGGTCACTAGAAGCTCCATCGCCCCGGCCTCGACGGCGCGATCGAGATCGTCCGCCTTGGCATCTTGAAGGCCGTCTATTTCGGTCTCGGTACCGTTGAGATCGTTCAACAGCTCTGCTCGTCGATCCAGAAGCTTCTTCTTGACCTTCTCACGATCTCTCTTGTTCAGCGCAACCTTTTTAGCCATGACTTCCCTATCTCGCGCTGGGGCGCCTAGTTAGAGGGCTGAGCAATTTCGGGTTAAAAATGTCTATCGTCAAGGGGATCTACACTCCAGCGGTTAGCAGCCGGTACACGCCCATTCCGAGTGGTCCCAACTCCAGGTGAAGGTCTCCATCGGGGTCTATAATCAGCGATGAATGTCCCACGATACCCTCAATGCCGACGACGGGAGCCACCCTCTCCAACCGGAAGCGGGCTTTCAAAAATCTGCCAGTCGGGTTGACCATGAAAAGATAGAAATCGTTGTTCGATTCCCGGACCGCCACCTGCAGATCCGCGCTGCCATCGATGCGCTGCAGAAATCTGGTCACATCGTTGGCTACCAAGATTGTAGCCAAACTCCCCAACTCCCTCGTGAGTTCTTTGACTTCCTGCCACAACGGCAAAGGCTGTATCTCGCGCTCCTCCTCACCGCAGAAACGATAGAATAGAACGCCACGCGTACCGTTTACAATTCCTTGGTAAACCATGTTCCTTAACTCGGCCGCTGTCGGTGCCCTTGGCCAGTGCTCAACTCCGCCGAACGCTTGCACCACTAACCACACCGGTGTCGGTCTTATGCCCGACCAAGCGGCTCTAACGGAATACTCAGAAACGCGGGATATTGGATAGTTTGGCACGGGGTAGGGATCGATGGCCAAGATGTCACTAGACTTAATGTAATCTACGAACGTGTGAGGGCGGTTGTTAACTAGAAGAACCGGGTGGTACGGATCCAATTGTCGAATCCGATTGTAAAGTCGCTCCGCATCCCGAGGATTTACCTCCGCATCTGCCGGCTCGTCCACAAGATACCACGCCAATAACGCCGGATGGTTTCGATAGCGAAGCACCTTCTCGTAAATGGCGGTGGTATCTGGCACCTCCAAATTGCGGACGTGGTTGCTAAACTCCAGCAATATGCCGAGCTGTTCTTTGGCGGCCTTTTCCATCAATTGGGAAATCGCCTCATCATCAAGCTTGTAGTAGTAATCCCCCGAATTGAATCCGAGTCTTGTTGCCTCTGCCAGCGTCTCTTCCCTAAGCCAGTAGATACCCAAGGGGAAGAAGGGAACACCGTCCTTCAGGATAGAATTAGTAAAGAGATCCAGTTTTACTTCGTGCTTCACGGGTACGAGCTTGCGCACTAATACAGTTGTCGAGTCATACACGTCATCTTGATATTGCAATTGGGCAAAAAGCTCGTACTCGCCAGGTGCAAGTTCGTTACCTGGAATCACTCCCTCGATCTGTGCAGCAGCCGGTTGCCACTTCTGTCGCCAGATAGTGCTGTCGCCCATGGCAAGCTCGACTACAAGCGATCCAGACTTCTCGGATCGATTCATGCGGGAACGAAAGCGAATCTCGTTTTCGGTGGTGTAGTATGACCGATCATGAGTGAACTCCCATTTCGGCTGGACCCCGATCAAGTGCTCTTTCGATTCAAAAACCATCTCCGCTTTGCGCAGGTCGTAGATTCTCAGATTGACTTCATAGAGACCCGGATCTACGACAGAATAACGTAGCTTGAATCGTCCTCTACCAGATTCGGGAAGTCGAATATTCCGTTCAGATCGGAAGCGGAAGCCACGCTGAGAAACCCCTTCCATCAACAGCATGAAGAGGCCTCGTTTCTTTCCGTGGACGTTAAGGTCGAGCTGGTTGTCGCCGACGACAGGATACCCGAAGTCGAGTTTGTGGATACTGATTTCCGACGTGCGCACCCGCTGGAACGTCGCGCACGAGCTGAAGACGATAATAAGTGCCACTGTGAGCCCGCTTCGTCTTTGAAGAGTCCGAAGGGCGTAACCTGATCGAAGCCTCATATTGGAGGGAACTCGCAGAAACAATGACGGGAAACAGGTGCTACATCTCGCCTTGGTTGGGCGTTGGATTCGACTCCAGCGCTCGCAGACGATCGCGCAGCGATGCTGCCAGCTCGAACTTTTCTTCTTCAACGGCGGCCTGGAGATCAGCGTTGAGTTGCTCCTTCAAGCTGAGAGGGCGGGTATTTTCGATTTCCCGTTCCCACTCCCGCAAAAAAAGAAGCTCCTGGCACTCTTCGCGATCTTCGAAGTTCTCGAGTCCCGTAAGAAAATCCTCGATCTCCCGGATCCCTCCGCGAATTTCATTTAAAGCGCCATCGAATTTCTGCTCATCGAGCATTGCCAAGGCGCGGGCTTGAACCCTATGAGCAGTGACAAAAGGCAGATACTGCTCGGCGACTTGCCGGTCCTCGTCATGTTCGGCATACTCGAGACACATGTCGAGAATGCTGATATTATGCAGAGCATCTGCCTCTGCATTCTTGTATTCCTTCAATTCGAAGAAGCTTATGCGGCGCCAGTAATATTGCATCGCCTCCTGTGCCAACGCCCAGCAATCCGCGCGCGACAACGAAAAGGGAGCGTTGGCAGCCAATCCATTGCGCCGATTTTGATAGCATTCCAAAAGGGTGGTGAATCCTTCTGGCCTGTCCGCATCGGGCCGGCCATTCCATTCTAATTGCATCAAACCGAGGTCCATGCGAATCTGTATCTTGTCCTTGCCGTCCAAACCGGTGATCTTGCGGACTCCCAGTTCACCGGGCTTGAATTTCCAACCTTTTAAAATAGCTCCGATGTCCTCGTTCATAACATTCGCTAACTTACTTATAAACCAATGCTTACGATATTTTTTCAAGCGTGATTTGGTGTACTATATGGCATCCGTTTAGGTTTGTCAACCGGATTTCGGGCGGCCACACCCCCTTACGGTTGCAAATGACCTTTCGTAGATTGCTTGGCCAATTGTGCGGAAATTTGCGATCGGATTCGGAACCTATCGGACACATCTTCAGACCAGAGCAGCGATGACACAGAATTCATCTACAGAAAGAGCGTCGATCCCAGGCATTGCACGCATGATTGCCATCTCCAGCGGCAAAGGAGGTGTGGGAAAGTCCACGCTGTGCGCCAGTCTGGCAGTAGCAATGGCGCGCATGCACAAACGAATCGGTTTGATGGACACGGACATCTATGGACCCAACATTCCTGGAATCCTGGGAGCTGGCGACAAACCCCAGGCCCAGCCCGATTCACAACGCATCATCCCGGTGCTCGCCAGTGGGATCAAACTGATGTCGATGGGACTGTTGATAGATCCCGGTTCCCCGGTGATATGGCGCGGCCCGATGCTAGCCAAGATGATCAGCCAGTTCCTCCTCAATGTTGAATGGGGCGAGCTAGATGTACTCCTACTGGATCTGCCGCCAGGTACCGGGGACGTGCAAATAACCCTCACCCAATCTGCGCCGCTCGACGGCGCGGTCATAGTGACAACGCCGTCCGAGATAGCTCTTTCAGATGTTAGACGCGGAGTTCAAATGTTTCGCCAAAGCGAGATCCCCGTGTTGGGGCTGGTTGAGAACATGAGTGGTTTTACCTGCCCGAAATGCGGTAGCAAGACGGCGATCTTCGGCCGCGGTGGCGGCCGCGAGACAGCAGCCACGTTCGCTATTCCGTTTCTCGGCGAGGTGCCGATAGAGCCACATCTTCGCTTATGCGCGGACTCCGGCAGGTACATAGATGACGTGGCGACGGACAGCACGGCCGCACATGCGATAACGCGAATCGCAATGAATCTACTGGCAACGGGAAACTGAACAGATTGGATACAGAATAAGGTCAATCCTCATTCCACTATGAACTCCGTCTCAACTATCGACTCGTTGCCGCTTGCGTCTGCGATCCGGACCTTCATCTGATGTTTCCCTGGAGCCAGGTCCTCTTTAACCAAATAGCCCAAGGCACTGGCATCGGGGTCTAGCTCCCCTATTACCTTGCGACCGTCGAGTTTGATCTCGGCATCTTCTTCGGCCGCTATTCCCGAACCCTCTTCGGCAAAACGAACCTTGAGGTGGGGTCTACGTACCGATATGGTTGCACCGTTAGAGGGGTACACCTCAAGAATTTCAGGTGTTGTCTGGTCAGAGAGGAGGGCAAATCGGGAAAACCGGCTTGTTTCGCAGGTGATAGTGCCCCTCCTCTCGTCAAGATGATTTCCAACCAGTGCCCAACGTCCGTCCGCTACCTCGCCATAGATCCCCAGCTTGCCGGGATCAAACCCGGATGGTGGAAAACGGAACTCAAGATTCACAGTTCGATCGAAGCTGATTCCCTGCGGCTCCAGTTGATAAGCGATCCCCGTTTCGACGAGATCGACCTGTACATCTGGATCAAACGGCAATATCTGTGGAATGAACGGTTCATAAGTGGCTCCGGCGGGTACCGTCAAGGTGCCTCCAGCAAACTGCAACACCTTATCCTCAGACGGTTCCAGAGCTTGCGAATTGAACGTCGCTATTGCCGAAACGTTACGGCCATCGCGGGTCAATCCCGAGACTCGAACGGTAGCTGTGGTCGTGGTTGTGGACTTCAACGGCACCAGCACCCGGTAGGTTTGGAGATCCTCTTGTTTCGTGGTTGCTTCGAAGATTCGGTCGTTGGCCTCGACGTTCACCACCGGGCATTCGGCAAGTATCTTGGAAGTACGAATTGTCAGATCCACACCTCCCTCGAACGCCGACGAACTCAGTTCCAGCACAACTGGCGGTGTTTGAACGGACGTTGGTGTAGCAGCTGTGGCCATGGCCTCACTTTTGGCACCGTCGGAGACCAAAAGGCGAAACACTCCGGTTCGTTCTGCCAGCATCAAGGAGAAGAAACCCAGCGGAACACCCCCTTTGAATATTTGAGACCAGATTTTCCCATTCACCGAGTGGTATAGGCTCAACATTAGCTCGACGTCGTCAGCGTCACCCAGCTCTACTTCTAACCGACGATCACCACTCCCTCCGACGATAGTTGCGGCCAAGATCTCCGGAGGAGCGTTGACGCGAAACCGCAAGCGGGCCTTGCTGGCATTGCCAGCTAAATCCGTGACGGTAGCCAGTAGAGAATGCTCTCCCTTTTTGAGAGGATTCGATGCCACGGCACAATGCAATAACCCACCACCTACCGTTTTCTCGTAGAACGTTAACCGATTGCCAATACGCACGAAAAGATTGGCGAAATTCCGTTTCTCGTTTCCTATGGGCAGGATAGTTCGATCAAGAAATATCTGATGCCGATCGGCATAAGAAATACGGCTTAATTTGGCTTCGAACCGATTCCTGCCGTCCACTGTTAGTTTCGTGCGAAACGATGCCATTTTGTTTGTGGTAGAAGCCATGCGGTCGTATTCTAAAACGCCAACACCGATACGGCCGTATAGGGAGGGGATATTGCTACTCTCGAACAAACCGGTCGCCTGGTTCCAGCGCACAACGACCGAAAGCGCTTGGTGAATGCCGTTCACGGAGCTTTCCGCATCGATCGGTATCAAGGCGAGGGCGGTAATGGTGGGCGTAGTCGTATCTGGAACGTTAAAGCCGTGCTCGAGTGGGTTCAGGGCAACGTTATTTTTGTCACGCATTTCGAGATGCAGATGGGGCGGACCAACTCCGCTAGCACCGGTGCGAGCAATGAGATCCCCCTTTTTGACGATGATCTCCTCCGGCACCAACCACAGATCCACGCTGTAGCGATTTGATTCCTCTTGTGCCTGCTCGACCCGACGCGCCGATCGCGGCTCGAATTCGGAAAGATGCGCAAACACGAGAGTCCGACCGTCTTTCAATTTCAGGTAAAGCGCCCGTCCGTACCCCCAGGGCGAGGTCCGCAACCGCTCTACATACCCACCGGCGGGTGCACGGACCTCGAAACCAGTCTTACCCCAGGTCTTCAGGTCGATGCCCATATGAAAAGCGGTAGAGCGGGACTCGGCAAAGGTAGAAGAGAGCGCTTGTTTGAGGGACAGCGGCCACTGGAACTGGTCTCCAAAAGCCCCACGAATCGACGACAGCAGTAGAAGCACCAACGGCAGAACGGTTGAGGACCTATATACCGTTTCCATTGTAGGTGCGCAGGCCAATACCATCGCGGCTCACAGCGAGGTAGTGCAATGGCTCTTCGGTCCAAGCTCCAGTGTTGTAATAGGTCCGCCCGTCCCTCTTCATCTGCATGGCAGCATGTGTGTGTCCGCAGGCGACCGCACCGAAGCCGTTGTCACGGGCTGCGCGCAAGGCGTTTCGCATCACATGCTCGTTGAGGACTCTATAAAGGAACTCCCATTTCTTGGCGTATTGGGCCACGTGGACCTTGGGGAATCCGAGGGCGATCAGCGCCCGGTGCATGAGCTTGAAAAAGCGTTTGAAGTGGGTATGTCGCGGCATAACTTGGTCCAACGAATGGCCGTGCATCACCAACAACCGCCGCTCCACCTCCCAGTGCTTGACGAAGTGAATATTACCGGCATGCTCTAGGAAAAAGTCGGCGTCGTGATTGCCATATACCCATACCACCTCACGTCGCTGAGACTCTTCTATTAGGCGTTCGAGCACGGCAACGTGTTCGCGGGGCAGTTCTTCGTCGGGATCGTCGATCGTATCGCCGTTGAGAACAAGGATTGTCTCCAACGGCAGCGAATCAAGCCATTCTAAAAACCTGTGGTGGAAGAAGAACTCGGAACCTAGATGAAGGTCGCTCACAACACAAACAACGGCACGATCCATATCCTTGTCGCGGAGAAAGGCAGGTGATAGACTTGAGGTCAAGTTCAATTAATAGATAAGAAGACCATTGCGCAAAGAACCACTCTCTGCAAAGCTCCTGGATGCTCGTCTGAATGAGCTGCTGAGTTATCAGGAAGTCCTTCTCGCCGATCCTCTAGATCGTGCGGATTTGCGCCGCTGTGCTACAACCCCACCACCTCCCAACCTGCGCATAAACCGGCTGGCTCCCCAAGCGGAACTCCTCAGGTCGGCGCTGGCCAATAAAGGTGCCTGCGCCCCATGGTGTAGGGATTCGATCGTAATGGAGGATACGGCACCTCTTGGTCATACGCTCGAATACGCCTTGGGCGCGATCTACATCCAAGCGAAGGCGACGACGTTGGCGGTGGAGACACTCGATCCGCAACCAGGGGAACGCGTCCTCGACATGGCCGCTTCCCCTGGCGGCAAAGCGACACAAATCGCCGCCCATATGGGCAACAGCGGTTTGCTGATTGCCAACGAACCAAGGCTCAAGCGGATTCCTGGATTGGTGGGAAACCTTCAGCGGCTCGGCGTAGCCAACGCAATCGTGACCCAACTGGAAGGGTCGTTGTTGGCACGGCACTTCCACAATTTCTTCGATCGCGTGTTGCTCGATGCCCCTTGCAGTTGCGACGGCATCTTCCGTAAGGACAATAGCATATTGCGTTACTGGTCGGTTGAGGACGCCCAGCGGATTGCGCAAAAACAGACTGGCTTGCTACGGGCGGCATTCCACATGCTGAGGCCAGGAGGTAACCTCGTTTATTCCACCTGCTCCTTGTCGTTGGAGGAAAACGAAGAAGTGTTGCTAAAGATGTGCCGTAGGTTCACCGACAAGTGGCAACTGTTGCCAATCGACGGGATCGAAGCTGTACCACTGCCTCCGCAGATAGCCGAGAGGTACCCAGACGATTTTCGGCTGTGCGTGCGCGTTTGGCCCCACCACCACGATACCGAAGGGGCCTTTGTAGCTCGTATCGGAAAAACTGCCAATAGCTATTGGCAGGTCACAGAGGAACCGAAGTCGACACATCTAGGAACGGCCCCGTCCACAAGCTCTGAAGCTCAGGAGGCGCGTCGTTCGGTGCAGGATCAATGGCAGTTCGAACTGCCATTGCCCTCGGGATTGCAATTCTTCGCGGATCACAGATACCTGTGGCTGCAACCGGAAGTGATCGCGGACATCAGGGATCGTTTGCCGAAGTTCGTGCGGGGCGGTATGCACGTTGCACGCAACCACAAAGGGCACTTTTACTTGACGCAACAAGCGGTTACCATGTGGGGTGAGCGTATTCGTCAGCCTCGCCTCGAGCTCAACTGGCAACAGGTGCAAGAGATATTCGCCGGGCGTCTGGTTCGACCAATCCGACTTCCGGATGCCGGGGAGTTGGTGTGCGGTTTTGGACCTTGGACTATCTGTCGGGCTCATCGAGCCCCCGATGGGGTCACCCTTGATCCAATGTTGCCGAAGGAACTGAGACGACCCGAACTACATCGAATTTTGTAATGTCATTCAGCAAGGATGGGACCTGTTGCTTGAGCGTTTGACCAACTTCAGCCTGTGGTCGAAAAGCGAATTACTGTAGTCGGTGGTGAAGTTATCCACACCTCGGCTGCCGCACACAACGTGCCGGAGGAAACAAAAGAGAGTAACTTACACCCACTTCCATCCGCCGGCTGAGCCACCTGTTGTCGGCGCTTACCCTGGCATACCTGAGGCGATCGGTCAGTAGAAAGCGGTAATTGATCGACGCACCGGAAAGCCGGTCGCTATCTCCGAAATGAGGTTTGGCAGCGTTCGCTGGACCAGTGTCAAACCTTGGAAATGAGACCGCGGTTCCCGACCCATCGCTAGATTTCGCCGACGATAACTCTAAATCGATTTGCCACTCGATTCCTGACGCGACCAGCGACTATGAGCGGAACAGTTTTCCTTCCTTTGCCACCTTTTGCTTCGACCGAGGAGAAGTTTCCTAATCCCTCACACACCGAATTTTGACAAAAAGGGAATTTTTTTCTGCTGCGCTCAGCAGTACTTTCCTGCTTTCCCGATCGGCCCAACTTTGACCAAAAACGGTCATCCAGATCTTGTGGACCCAACAATCTCAGCATCCATATAAGCGGTTTACGCCCAAAAAAAAACATGTGGTAACACATGGTTTTTGATAAAAATTTATATATCATAAAATATTGTAAATTAATGCCTTACAATACTATTAAAACAACTGGACCAAGTACTGGCACAGCCCTTGCGAAAGCGATCCCTGCGACCTTGAGAAAAGGTCGACAGAAGCGATCCGAGGGCTGGGCTCTCCCCCCATTCATCCGTCTGTTTCTCCTCATTCAGATGGAGCCCTCGGGTTCTTTTGTTCTGTAATTGGCCAGCAGCAGCGACACTTGACACGAGTAGTCAGGAGGGACCGGACCAGACAGGAAAAAGCTCGTGGTCAATGTCTAACAGGTTCAAAACCCGTCCCGCCATAAAATCGCCCAGGTCGTCGAAGGTGGACGGCTTCTGGTAGAATGCAGGCATCGCCGGCAACAAAATGCCCCCAGCCTCCGCCACGCTTAACATATTGCGCAGCTGAATCAGGTTCAGAGGCGTTTCGCGAACTACGAGAATCAGTGGCCGGCGTTCCTTCAACGCCACATCCGCTGCCCGTTCTATAAGGTTGGATGCCGAGCCGTTGGCGATGCTCGAGAGCGTTTTGACCGAGCAAGGTGTTATCACCATCCCATCCCCTCCCACCGAGCCGCTGGCGATCGGACAGCTCATGTCGCTAAAACCGTACTCCCGGAGCACACCTTTATTCACCTGGTCTCCGTAGAGGCGCGCGAGAAACTCCGTGACCTTCTCCTTGTCAGGCCGGAATCCGAGCTCCTCGACCAGCAGGTAGCGACCGTATTTGGAAAGTATCAGGTCTACCTCATGACCGGCTGATAGAAGTGCCCGCAACAAGCGACCGGCGTACAGGGCGCCGCTGGCGCCTGTCACACCTACGACTACTCTTTTCTTGCCCTCAATCACAAATTGTCGCGCCGTGCCTGATACCCTGCGCGCAGGGTTGTGACGATCTCATCCACATCATACACACAACCACCCCACGTTCCACCGCCTACCCGCTGCAGTTCCGCCCATAAACGGGTGTCCTCCGGGAGCTGCTCTTCCGCCGATAGGTCCCCCCTTAGCGGCCGCTCTGCCAACAAGGTAGCAGCAGCCACCGGATCCAGAGGCTGCTGTTCCGTGCCGACAAAATCTATCTTGCCATCGAGATTGTCTCGATCGATCGTAATGTCGATGAGGTCGCCGTCCAATAGCCGTCCTATTGGCCCTCCAGCCAAGGCTTCAGGTCCTATGTGTCCAATACACGCCCCCGTCGAAATGCCTGAGAAACGCGCATCGGTCAGCACCGCCACGTGCTTGCCAAAATCGACATGCTTCAATGCAATGGTGATCTGCGCGATCTCCTCCATCCCCGTTCCCATGGGGCCACAGCTCAAGAGCACCATGACATCTCCGGCTGCGATCTCATGGTTCTTCAACGCCGCCATGGCGTCGCGTTCGCGAACAAAAACTCTTGCTTTGCCGCGGAGGCGATAGACTCCATCATCATCCACCACCGACGGATCGATACCAGTACTCTTAACGATAGATCCCTCGGGAGCGATGTTGCCCATCGGAAAACAGATCGTGCTGGTGATTCCCCGCTCTCGGGCTTGGTCGGGCGTCAGAATCACCTTGCTTGGGTCAAGCCCATCGGTCTGCTGAAGCAGAGCGCGGAAGCGCTGCCGTCGTTTCGACGTTTCCCACCACTGCAGATTCTCGCCAATGGTCTTTCCGCTGACGGTGAGTGCATCCAGCTCGAGCAGACCCAAATCGCGGAGATGCAACATCACTTCAGGAACGGACCCTGCCAGGTAAGCGCGTACGGTGGGGTGAGGACCGTTGGGCATGACTTCCACCAACCTCGGCACCTGTCGGTTCACCTCGTCCCACTCTTTGACGGTAGGCCGTTGGCGTCCAGCTGCAAAAGCGATGGCCGGAATGTGAAGAACCAGATTGGTGGAGCCGCCAAACGCGGCGTGGACGACCATGGCGTTACGCAGCGCTCCGTCCGTGACGATGTCTGCGGACGTGATGCCGTCGCGCTCCATCGCCACCAGGGCACGTGATGAACGAACAGCAAGATCGCGCCAAACCGCTTGTCCCGACGGGGCTAGCGCCGCGTGAGGTAGCGCCAAACCGAGGGCTTCCGCCACTACCTGCGAGGTGGCCGCCGTACCGAGGAACTGACACCCTCCGCCCGGAGTGGCGCAGGAACGGCAACCCATGTCGTTGATATCATCGATGGTGATCTCGCCATGCGCCAATCGCATCCCCACACTCTGGATTTTGCCTGCGTCTTCACCGCTCTTCGGCGGCAAGGTCACTCCGCCGGGGACCACGATCACCGGCAGATCGGGGATCCCCGCCACCGCCAACAAAATCGCTGGCAATCCCTTGTCACACGTTCCCACCCCCATCACTCCTTTGCGGGTAGGTAAAGACCGGATAAGACGTCGCAACACAGTAGCAGCGTCATTGCGGTACGGAAGACTGTCGAACATGCCAGTTGTACCCTGCGAACGACCGTCGCAAGGATCGGAACAATACGCTGAGTACGGAATGCAGCCAATGCGCTTGAGCTCACGCGCGGCTTCTTCGACTAGGATGCCTATTTCCCAATGACCGGTGTGGTATCCCAACGCTATTGGCCGCCCATCTGGTGCTCGCATACCGCCCAGCGTGCTGAGGATGAGATACTCGTCACGTCCAAGTTGTTCTGGAGTCCAGCCCATGCCTGCATTTTGACTGTAAGCGAAAATGTGTCCGCTCGGGGAACTCACCACTTGATCTTCAGTAAGGGGCAGCCGTCCCTCAGGGCCGTGGGCACTGGTCTGGACCTTGTAAACCCCGGCATCGTCCGAATCGACGATGCTCGCAAAGGTAGTGGACGCAGCATCTTTGACAGTCATTGCCTCAAACCGGGATTAAAGATTGAAAAGGGTTGCTGGATCGCCGAGCAGCAAGAGATCCGCAAGCATGAAGAAAAAATAGACGATGCTGACGGCGCTGTTCACAGTTAGGAATGCCATTCCCAAGCGCGACAGATCATCCGGTTTTACGATGAGGTGTTCGTACGCTAGAAGACCGGCAACAGCTGCAACTCCAAGAAAATAAACCAGATTCAGGCCGACCAGATATCCAACCGTGAAGAGCAGAGCCACCGAAGCAAGGTGCAGCACTCGCGCAATATTCAGCGATGCCGTGATGCCGAAGCGGGCGGGTATTGAATGCAAGCCATGACCGATATCGAACTCTCGGTCCTGACAGGCGTAAAGAATATCGAACCCGGCTACCCAGTTGAGCACCGCCAACCCCAGCACAATGGGAGGCAGATCAAATCTACCGGTAATGGCAATCCAAGCCCCAAGCGGGGCGCCTCCGAGGCAAAGCCCTAGAAAGAGGTGGGACATCCAGGTGAAACGTTTCGTGTACGAGTAGAGCAACAAAACCGTTAGAACCAAGGGCGACAGGTAAAAGCAGAGTGGGTTGAGCTGTCTTGCTCCGGCAATCATTACGCCTCCAGAGATGACCACAAACAACGAAACCGTTCGCACGGACACGGCACCCGTCGGGAGTTCGCGGTCTTTGGTTCTGGGATTGGCACTATCCACATCTCGGTCTGCGAGTCGATTAAAACCCATCGCAGCACTGCGCGCACCTGCCATCACGACCATGATCCACAAAACCTGGCTCAAGGAGATGCCCACTTCGCGAGCGGCCAAGGCAGCACCGCTGAGGGCAAAAGGTAGAGCAAACACTGAATGAGAGAGTTTGATCATGCGGCCGTATACCAATGCCGCACTGAAGATCGCCATTAGAAGGACTCTAAAGCTGCTCTTGAATGGCAGAAGCAGTGTGAAAAAACTGAACTTCGGGAAGTGTTGCTATGATCTTGCACTCGTATGCCAGCCGGAGAAATAACTGGAAACCTTCTAACTCCCGCCCCCCCAAACTGAACTGGATGTTCTCGGTCAGGTAGCGTTCGTAATGCGCTGGTTTGCCTCCTTGTCGCTGCGCATAGTCGGTAGCTATCTGAGGAATCATGCGAGCACCAGTCTCGCGCGCCCGTACCAACGCCGCAATATCGTACGGTGCCAACACCTCGGGCCGGCCAGCCCAAAAAGCGTAAACGAACGGTAGCGACGTCCATTCCGTCCACGCCGCTCCCAAATCCAAGGAGTTCAGTCCGCGGTCCAAGTGGGCAAATACCGGATCACCGATAACCAAGGCAGCGTCGGCTTTTCGCAGCGTAAGATCCAGATCTGGCTCGGCATCGACGAATGTGGGATTCAGACCATGGCGCTCCTTAAGCAATAGCCGCAGGAGACCCACCGATGTGCGTGAACTCAAGTCGAGCGCCACTCGGCTTATTCGTTCAAATTGACCATTCCAGAACAGCCTAACCGTGAGCACCGGTCCGTCGCTGACAATCGCTACGTCCGGTACAATCTGATACTGAGCAGGATCACGTGCGTATTCTATGGACGGAATCAATCCCACATCTGCCACCCCCGCTTGCAGATCCCTAGCACACTTCGACGGTACCGAGTAAGCAACATCGAAATTGGGTTCCCGTTCGAGGGGAAGTACGAGGGGCTGAGAGTTGAGGTAGGAGACGGCTCCTAATCGAATGGTCACGATGCCATTGCCCGATGGGACGAAATCCGGGGATAAGTTGCAACGACTTCATAACGGGTATTTCGTCGACGCGGCTCGTAACCCGCTTCGCGAATCAAACGCTTCATTGCTTCCAAGTCCATCTCGTTGGTGTGGCTCGTTCCTGCGGCGCTGACGACGTTTTCCTCCATCATCGTACTGCCAAAGTCATTCACACCGTAACGCAAGCTGACCTGCGCAACTTTCGGCCCCTGGGTGACCCACGAAGCTTGAAGGTTGTCGAAGTTGTCCAAGAACAATCTGCTAACTGCTACCGTTCGCAAATGGTCAAAGCCAGTCGCTTTGAAACCGTGCCAGCGCGATTCATCACCACCAAGATCAGTTGCATCCGGTTGAAAATTCCAAGTGATGAAGGCAGTAAACCCTCGGGTTTCATCCTGCAGATCCCGCAATAACTGCAGGTGCTCCACACGCTGCTCGAGGGTTTCCACATGGCCGTACATCATTGTTGCGGTCGTGAGCATACCCAAACCGTGAGCGACCCGGTGCACCTCTAGCCATTCGGCAGTGCGGTCCTTGCGGAAGCCGATGATATCGCGCACATCGTCCGAGAGAATCTCGGCACCCGCACCCGGAATCGAATCCAGACCGGCTGCCTTCAAACGAGCCACCGTCTCTTCAATAGAAAGACGCGACAGGTGGGCGATGTACAGGATTTCCGTTGCCGACAAACAGTGCAGTTGAACCATGGGGAACCGATCGCGAATGTCCCCTAACAGGTCTTCATAATATTCGAGTCGCAGCTTGGGATTCAATCCGCCCTGCATCAGAATCTCACACGATTTTGGTTCATCGCCTCCGAACGCTACCAACTCTTCTATCTTCGAAAAGATCTCTTGCTTCGAAAGCACGTAACCGTCCGTTCCGTTAGGGGGACGATAAAAAGCGCAAAAATCGCACTTGACCCAACACACGTTCGTGTAGTTTATGTTTCTCCCTACGTTATAGGTGATGACCGGGTCTGGATGTTTAGCGCGACGTGCATGGTCGGCGAGCATGCCGAGCTCAGCTACGTTCGGATGCTTAAGAAGTAGCAGACCCTCCTCTCGATCCAAACGCTCTGACGCATAGATCTTCTCCGCCACTCGATGAAACCTTGTCATTGCCGTGCTCATCCGGCTGCTGCTTCCATCGCTGCAGATGGGTCACCGACGACATTGTAGAGACTATCGCGCTCCAATGGCTCGCGACCTGCTTCCCTGATTCGTCCCAGCAACTCATCGTGGGACACATGCTGCTTTGTTTCCTCTATCGTACGGCGGGTGATTTCGTAATCCATCACCGTGCCGTCGACATCGTCTGCTCCGTACCACAGCGCGATCTGCGATATTTCGATGGTGTTCATGATCCAGAAGGTTTTTATGTGCGGGAAGTTGTCGAGCATCAAGCGACCCACCGCAATCTCTTTCAAATCCTGGATGCCCGTCGGCCCAGGAAGGTCCGCCAACTCGGTCCGTTCGGGATGAAAGGAAAGTGGGATGTATGCGAGAAACCCTCTGGTCTCATCCTGTACTTCGCGTAGTCGGCAAAGGTGGTACACCTTCTCTTCAGTGTTCTCTATGTGTCCATAGAGCATGGTCGCATTGGACGGCAATCCCATCTTGTGAGCCGCTGCTGCGGTTCGTAGCCATTCTTCTGAGTCGCTCTTGGTCCAGAACAAGTCACTTTGAACGCGATCACTAAAAACTTCGGCACCACCACCGGGAAGGCTTTCCAAACCGGCATCTTTGAGATCGAGGAGCACTTCTTCCAATGGCTTCTTTGCCACCCGCTGTATCTGAGCTATCTCGATCATGGTGAACGCCTTCAGATGCGCATCGGGACGCGTTTCTTTCATGACCCTCAGAATGTCTAAATAATAGGAGAAAGGGAGCTTCGGGTTGACACCGCCGACCATATGGATCTCGGTAATAGGCATGTCGTCGTAGCCCCGCAGACGGTCCTGTATCTGCTCCGGGCTCAATACGTAGCCCGTCTCGTCCCGGGGTTTGACGTAAAACGAGCAAAACCTGCAAAGCTTGTTGCATACGTTGGTGTAGTTGATGTGCTGGTTGCGAACGAAGTATGTATAGTTGCGGTTCAATCGTTCGCGAACGAGGTTGGCGAGAAAGCCCAACGTCGGCAGATCATCGCACGCATACAACAAGCGCCCGTCATCCTCAGACAAGCGGGCGCCGTCTACAATTTTGCGATGGGTTTCACTCAGCCCGGAAGCCGATATTTGCTCTTCGCAAATCACGGCAGAAAAATATCCACGAGTACAACCTTAGTCAACGCTTGCGGAGCTCTTTAGCCCTTGATACACATACGCCACACCAAACGTCAGGCTGGTTGCGCAGTTCTTCTGGAAACCGGCCTCAATCAGCATGTCCATAAACGCCTTTCCCTGCGGGCATTCACCGACAGAACGGGGGAGGTAGGAATATGCCGGACGGTTCCCGGAAACGAACCCACCGATGATCGGCAAAATGCGTTTGAAATAAAAGGCAAAGAGTTGTCGAAAGACCGGTGTTTGCGGATCGGCGAAGTCTAGTATCAGCAATTCTCCACCCGTTCGAAGAACTCGCCATGCCTCGCCGAGGCCGGTGGGAATGTGGCCAAAGTTGCGTACGCCGAATGCTACTGTTATCAGATCGAATGAGTTGTCGGCAAAAGGCAGGCGCTCTGCATCCCCTGCCATTAACCTTATGGTTTTGGAGCCTTGCACCTTCGATTGCGCCTGCTTGAGCATCTGCACGGCGACATCCAATCCCACAATACGCCGCGGCTTCAAGCGCACTGAAGCCAGTGCCAAGTCTCCAGTACCGGTGGCCAAATCGAGCACATCCAGCACCTCGGCTGTTCGTGTTTGAGACAGCGCGCGCCGACGCCAATACAAGTCAATACCAGCACTCAGCAGATGGTTCAAGAAGTCGTATCGGTGAGCAATTCCATTGAACATCTCCTGGATGCGTCGCTTGCGTTCGGCTATGTTATCAATTTTCTCCATGGTATTGGCGTAAGGGACTGCATGGTTTGGACGAGGCTTACGTTTCGCCCAAGGTGTTTTATAGGATAATACGTCATCCGGTGCAAAATCGAACGGCGAAGAAGCTACCCGCGAAGGCTTGCCTGTCAATATGTCGAACACAAACCGCGACTCCAAAAACGAGATCTCCGATTACTCCCATCTGATCGTGGAGAGTCTCAGCGAAGGCGTGGTGATCTTCGGAGCCGACATGTTGATCCGCGTCGCCAATCCCGCTGCAGCTGCGCTGCTAGGGAGAGCCGCGTCCCGCCCGTCCAAGCTCGAAGATCTCGTCGTGTCTGACGTTCCATTGTACTCCGCTTTCCGGCGCGCGTTGAATGGCGAAATCCTAACTAACGAAGACCTGCAATTTACCAGTGAGGACGGTCGAACCTTGTGGTTACGTCTCACTTCGGTGCAGCTGGAAAACGAAGCGACCGATCATCTCGGAACGATGGTTATCGTCAACGATGTCTCCGATCTGAAACGAGCCGAGCGCGAGATTTGGCAAATTGAGAAGATGAGTGCCCTTGGACGACTGGCGGCATCTGTCGCACACGAGGTGGGTAATCCTCTTGGAGCAATCGACATTCAGCTCCAGCTGCTACAGGAGGATGTTGTCTCCCTCGAACAGCAAATGGGACAGAAGTCTATGCGCCGTCTGCAGATCGCCCGCGCTGAGATGCGTCGGGTGGAAGGAATCGTGCAGAATTTCCTTCGATTCTCGCGGCCACCGACGCTACATCTGCTCAAAACCGCTGCTAACAATCTGCTCTTGAGGGTAGTCGATCTAGTGACACCAGAGGCTCGAGAACACGGCATCGAATTGACGACCAGATTGACGGACGGTCTGCCCGAAGTGCTCGTAGATGAAAATCAACTCAGCCAAGCCTTGTTGAACGTGGTCATCAACGCGTTTCAGGCTGTCGAGGAAAACGCACGAGTCGAGTTAAAGACAAGATTGGAAGAAAATTCGCTGGTTTTCGAGATCGCCGACAACGGCTGCGGCATTTTGGACGAGGACATGGAGCATATTTTTGAGTATTACTATACTACAAAAGACGAAGGCACCGGCCTAGGTCTTTCCATTGCGCAACGCATCGTCCATCACCATGGCGGAACCCTCGAAGTGGACAGCAAAGCGGGGCAGGGAACGACCTTCGTCATCCGCCTTCCGGTGGTTTGCTAATGAGCGGTATAACCAGAATTTTAGCCCCGCGAATCGCTCCATTCGCCCATAGTGCGCATGCCCCGAAATAAAATTCGTATCCTCATAGCCGACGACGAGCTCTTCATCCGTGAAGGATTGAAGGAGGCCCTGGAGAAACCACATTTCCAGATCGATTTGACAGCGAATGGTGTGGGGGCACGGGACATGATTCGAGCTGCCCCCTACGACCTAGTGGTTCTCGACCTGCGCATGCCTGGATTGAGCGGCATGGAGCTGTTGGAAGAGATACGGGACGAATCTCCGGACACACAAAGCATCCTGCTGACCGCTCACGGTAATGTCACTACCGCGGTGGAAGCAATGAAGCTTGGCGCTTTCGATTTCGTTACCAAGCCAGTGGAAATCGACCATCTGCGCTTGCTGGTTGATCGCGCCCTCGAAAATCTGGAGCTGCTGCAAGAGAACCGTAGCCTCCAAGACCGGCTCAAGACCCAGGACAGTTTCCGTCGCATCGTCCGTCGAAGTTCCGCAATGCAAGAAGCCGTCAAAACGGTTAAACAGGTGGCAATGTCGGATGTGCCGGTACTGCTCAGGGGAGAAACCGGGTCCGGGAAAGAACTTATCGCGCGCGCCATACACGAACGCAGCCGCCGAAGCGATCGCCCCTTCGTGGCCGTGAACTGCGGCGGTTTTACCGAGGAGCTATTTGCCAGCGAGTTGTTCGGTCACGTGCGTGGAGCTTTCACCGGCGCTCATGCAGACAAACCGGGACGCTTCACCCTCGCAGAATCGGGCACGTTGTTCTTGGATGAGATCGGCGAAGTTGCTTTGAAAAACCAAGTGGAACTCTTGCGGGTTCTGGAGGCCGGTGAATTCCAATCGGTTGGAGACCCCAAGACCCACATGGCCAATGTGCGCATCATCGCCGCCACCAATCGCGACCTTTCCGCGGGCATCAAGAACGATCAGTTTCGCGCGGATCTGTATTATCGGTTGGAAGTAGTTCCCATAGATATACCCGCGTTACGCGAGCGTCGCGAGGACATTCCGCTTTTGGCTGAGATCTTCTTGGAGGAGTCCTGTCGGGCGCACGATCAAGGACGCAAGACCATTTCCTCCGAGGCCATGCAGATGTTAACCAACCACTCGTGGCCGGGAAATGTTCGTGAACTGCGCAACCTGATACAACGCCTCGTAGTGACCGCTCCCAGTCGCACAATCCGCTCGGAGCACCTTCCCCAAGCGCTGGTTGCCGTAGAATCGGGCTCTTCGCAAATCAGTTTTCAATTGGGAGCCTCCATCGAGGCAGTGGAAGCCGAACTGATCCGGCAAACGCTCGTCAGAATCACTTCGAACCGACGAGAGGCTGCGTCGTTACTCGGTATCAGCGTGCGAGCCCTTCAATACAAGCTCAAGAAATACGGCATTCGCTAACGCCTTTTCGACAAAACACAAAACCCAACCCGATGCAAATTCTGCACGAATACGCATCGGGTCGAATTCTCCTGTGTTTCTTAGATTTTAGTCTTGTATCCCAACTTTATTGTTTCCAACAATTAATGGAAAATCAGGTAGTCTATGGCATTTATTTTGCCGAAGCATAGGTTGGAGAAAGACACCCTTTGGAATGCGTTCGCAACTGGAAACCGACTCGGACCTTAAACTCTTGTTCCCCAGCTATTTCGATCTGACGCCCGCGCACGCATCGGCCTCCCTCTCGAAGCCAAGTCGACTGACATCGAACTGTTCCAAACCGTCTCGACCGCAAATTTTGCATTCGGATTTATCAGCCCTGAACCACGCGACGCTGAGACAATGAGTCGGATTTTCGGCATTTCGGGCTCAGAACCCCCAGTTCATAGTGCAAAATATGCAGTTTTACCCGAAGGCGACTTCTCCCTGCTGGTTCAGGAGGTTGTAATGGTTCCGGAGATGCATGCGGACACCAAGGTTGGCGCCATCAAAGAGTTGGTGGACAAATTACACGTAAAGGGCGCCGTCTCCGACAGCCTTCGGTTCCTGCAGGCAGTGCTTCAACGTGACGACCTGCAGAGCACCTGCATCGGCGAGGGCATAGCATTGCCCCATGCCCGTAGCAGTGCCGTCGCCCGCCTGAGCATGGCTGTCGGCAAGGCCGCGAAGACAATTTCGTACCCTTCATCAGACAAATTTCAAGACGTCCGCATGATTTT
>CAYNZV010000078.1:0-21431 GCA_964401715.1 uncultured Gemmatimonadaceae bacterium
GACATCACCGACGCTGCTGCAGCGATGGCGTTCGATTTTGTTTTTGCTGCCTTTCCTGGCATCCTTGTGCTCACGGCCCTTCTTGGTATCTCCGAAATATCACCCGAAGATTTCAAAATCCTAATAGCAGACCTCGGCCTCGTCGTTCCTTCTCCTTTGATCATTATTGTCGAGGAGAACATCCAGCATCTGTGGGATTCGTCTCAAAGTCTGTTTTTTGTCGGCATTTTGGGCGTTGTATGGCCGGCTTCCGCCTGCATGTCCACGACTATGAGCGCGCTCAACCGCGCTTACAGGGCCGATGAGCTGAGACCGTTCTGGCAGAAACGAGCGCTTTCCATCGTTTTGTTGATAAGTGGGGGATTGATGCTGGTGGTGCTATTCAACTTGGTCGTGTTTAGCACCCAGGTAGAGAGTTGGCTCCACAGACATTGGGATTTGACCACCTATTTCCCTTCGTTGGCGGGTATTCTCCGACCTGCTGCTGGGATTGGTGGAACTATAATCGCCGCAGCCTGCATCTATAAAGTCGGCCCCAACATCAAACAGAGGTGGATCGACGTTCTTCCTGGCAGCCTCTTATTTGTGGTATTGTGGTCCGCCATCGCTTATGGGTTCGCCTATTTCGTCAAAAATTTCAGCTATTACAACTTCGTGTACGGTGTTCTTGGTGCCGTGATCGTGTTGTTACTATCGGCCTACCTAGTGTCTTTCGTGTTGCTGTTAGGGGGAGAACTGAACGGCAGGCTATTGCGGCAAGATCGGCGCTAGGAAGACAAGGCGGCCAGCACCTCTTCGATCTCTCCTTCAGAGTTGTAGAAATGTGGTGACAGGCGCACGCTGCCGTGGCGGACGGTAGCAATGATGCGTCTCTCGAGAAGGTGCTTCTCGATATGTGCCATATCTAGTCCTTCTCTGGTGAAGGTGACAATTCCCGACTTCTCGTTCCGACCCCGTGGTGTATAGAGTCGGAATCCAAGCCTAGGTAAGTTTTCGCAAAGTATGTCGGTCAGATGTAAGATGCGGTTACTGACGAGTTGCATGTCGTGCCTGGAAAGGAGATCGATGGCGGCTTTCAATCCGGCGATTCCGATGGTATTCAATGTGCCGGTCTCGAACCTTCGGGCGTCGTTGTGCATGGTGCGGTCGTAACTGAAGAAGTCGCGATCGCTGCTGACGTTAGCCCACCCCAAGGCTGCAACGCCCACGGCATTCATGGCGTTCTCTGAGCAGTATAACAAGGCACAGCCTTCGGGTCCCATCATCCACTTGTGACCATCGGCGGCGAGAAAATCGATGCCCATGGCGTGGACATCGATCGGCAAAGCACCCACACTCTGAATGCCGTCAACCACGAAGAGGGAGCCGAAGCGCCAGCAGAGCTCAGCGAGTGCACCCAGGTTACTGTGAAACCCAGAATGGAATTGCACGGCGCTGGCTGTGAGCACACGGGTTCGGTTGTCCATTGCCGATTCGTAATCCTCGGGACGCAACCTACCTTGGGATTCTTTGACCCAATGGATTTCCACGCCTTTCGATTCCAGATTCAACCAGGGGTAGACGTTAGCGGGGAATTCGCACGAAGCTACCACCACGTTGTCGCCGGGGCGCCAGTCGATGCCCTCGGCAACTGCGATGATGCCGTCGCTGGTGTTTTTGAGAAAGGCAATTTCCTCCGGTCGGGCGCCGATAAACCCGCCAACCGACTGACGTGCCTTGCGCACTAGAGCATTCCAATCTTCGAAGTGGGCCATTGAATGCTCGGCGACATCCTGGGTAAGAGAGCAGATCGCCTCTGCGGCAGTAAGTGAAAGTGGTGCCACGGCAGCATGGTTCATGTAGACCCAATTCTGAACAATGGGAAAATCGTTACGAATGGCGTCGAAATTCATGGCTGGCTCCCAATCTTACGGAGTCGGGAAGCTATCTGAGGTGCTACTCATAGTCAATAAACAACTTTGATTGACGGTCACGGCCGTGCCCGCTATTATCTGTCTACTCCCGAAGACAGATTCCCCAAAAGGATAAACTCAATGGCCCGCAGTGACGCCTACGCTGCCGCCGGTGTCGACATCGCGAAAGCTAACGAAACCAAACTGCGGTTACGGGAACTCGTGTGCGCTTCCCACGACGAAGGCGTCTTGAGCGAATTGGGGGGATTCGGGGGGTTGTTCCGTCCACCATGGCAGGATTTCGAAGATCCCATACTGGTATCCAGCGTCGACAGTGTGGGCTCGAAGCTGAAGATCGCTTTCGCCAGCGGAGTCCATGACACAGTAGGCATGGATATCGTTTTTCACTGCGCCAACGACATCCTCGTTCAAGGGGCCATGCCACTTTTTTTCATGGATTACTTGGGGTTGGGGAGCCATGACTCGGACGTGGTAGCCGATCTTGTAGCAGGAGTGGCCCGCGGTTGTCGGCAAGTAAATTGCGCGCTCATCGGTGGTGAGACAGCCGAACTGCCCGAATTTTACCATGCAGGAGAATACGATGTTGCCGGTAGTATCGTAGGTATCGTCGACCGTGCCAAGATCATCGATGGCTCAACTATCGGTACCGGTGATCAACTCATCTGTTTGGCTTCCAATGGCATACACACCAACGGGTACACGCTTGCACGCAGGGTCTTGTTTAATGAATCCGCATTGGAACTCGATTCTGCTTTCGCAGGCAGGCCAGGGGACGGCAACACAATTGGCGAGGAGCTGTTGCGGGTCCACAGGCCTTATGTGGAATCGGTCAAGGTCTTGCTCGAAATGGTCAACGTCAAAGGTCTGATTCACGTAACTGGAGGTGGGCTTTGGGATAACATCCCGCGCATTCTTCCGGATCGTTACGGGGCTAGGATTGTATTGGGAAGTTGGGAAGTGCCCGCGATCTTCGATCTTATCCAGACATTGGGCAAGATCGAACAGGATGAGATGTTTCACGTGTTCAACATGGGTGTGGGCATGATCGTCATCGTACCTGAAAACGACGTCCAAACCGCCCTTGAATCGCTAACTAACTCCGGCGAAACAGCCTGCGTGATCGGGACCGTCGAACTTGGGGGAGAGAGGGTATCTCTTCATGAACGTTAGAAACCCATGCTGAAGCTAACCCTCATCCTCATTGTCGGGTTGCTATTATGCCTGCTATTGAGATCGCTTCGCAAACCGAAATCATATACCGTTAAGGGTAAACCACGAAATCAGGCTGCCCGATTCCCACGAGATGATATAGAAGATGTGGATTTCGTCGAATGCAGGGCAAAAGAGGACGAGGAGAAACAACGTGGCCAAACGGGCTGATAGCGTTCTTAGTAAGAACACGATCAGCACCGATATCAAATCCGCGAATGTGCGGAATTATTATCTATTGCACGGGGACGAGGACTTTACCCGCGACCTCGCGGCGGATGAGTTGATCTCGTTCCTGACTCCCGAACAGGCGCCCGATTTCAACGTGGACAGGTTCTATGCAGATGACCTGAACATCGAGGCCATTACTCAGGCTTATTATTCCTATCCAATGATGACGGATCGCAGGGTGATCGTGCTCCGTAGATGTGAGAAACTCTCATCGGGCCAGTGTAAGGAACTCGAGCTCCTGATCGACGATCCAGCACCATCCTCGGTCGTAGTCGCGGTGGGCGCCAAGATTGACATGCGCCGGAGGTTCTTCGCTCGGCTCTCCAAAGTGGGGTTGGCAGTAGGATTCCGTGTTCCGTACGAGAATCAAGTGCGGCCGTGGTTGCTGGAATTTGCCAAGGCTCAAGGAATTGAGCTGGATCCGGAAGCAGCAGATCTACTGGTTTTCCTCAACGGAGCGAATCTACGGGAACTTGCTTCGGAGCTTTACAAGATTGCGGTCACCGACAAAGAGATAAAGCGTAAGCACGTGGAAAAGTTTGTAAGTCGCTGGCGTGAGACAAGCATATTCGAGCTTGCGGATCAAATTGGCAATCGCAATCTGGTTCGTGCAAACAGGCTTCTGCGGCGTTTTCTACAGGATGGCTCTGAGGCTTTATTCGCGCTTGCGATGATACAACGTCATTTCCAGCTTATGCTCAAAGCAAAAGAGTTGAGTGCTCGCGAGGGTTCTCAGGCTCAACTTGCGTCGGATCTGGGCATTTCACCCTACTTCGCGGGGAAATATGTTGAGCAGGTGCGGGATTTCACCCGTGAGCAGCTGTGGAACGGGTTGAGCGCCATGCGTTTGGCCGACCGCCAGTTGAAAACGATGGGACGGCACGCTGAAGGTGGAATCCTCGACATGCTCATTCTCCAGTTGTGCGTTCCTAACAGGAGGGAATTGGGTTGACAGGATTTGTGGAGCTGGTTATATTGTCCCATGGCAAAAGATTATTGTAACATCTTGAAAAGATTCTAGTTATGTGAAGGAGATACAGATTGGAATGAGCACTCCGATCGCCCTTACTGACGACAACTTTGCCAAAGAAGTTTTGGAATCAAATGTACCCGTTTTGGTCGATTTTTGGGCTGCTTGGTGTGGTCCCTGTAGAATGGTGGCACCCATCGTCGAAGAATTGGCCACCGAGTACGACGGCAAGGCCAAGATCGCGAAAGTGGACGTCGATGCCGCACAAAAAACGGCTATGGAGTTCGGCATTCGCAGCATTCCCACGCTGCTGATTTTCAAAGAGGGAAAGGTCTCCGACCAAGTGATCGGAGCGATACCCAAGGAGCAGATTGCCGAGAAGTTGGATGCCGTATTGGCCAATTGACAGGTACCGTTATATAGCGTCAAAGACACCTGAAACGACTCTTTCATTACATTTGAAGAGTCGTTTTTTTGCTATTACCTCTATTTATTAATCGTACGCAACAATGGCCAACGACCCTTTCTGGAGCAATCTGTTTCGCCGACGGTCTAAAGATGACGATAATATAGTGCAGATCCTCAAAGAGGTCCCCATTTTTCAGGATCTGAGTCAGCGGGAGTTCCAGAAACTTGTAGGCATATTGCATCATCGCAGCTTCGCACCTGACGAGGCGATTGTGCGCGAAGGGGATGTTGGTGTGGGAATGTATACGATATTGTCCGGCGAAGTGGAGATCGTGCAGAAGTCGTTAGACGGTAGTGCACTGAAACTCGCGGTCTTTGGTGCAGGCGATTTTTTTGGCGAACAAGCGTTGCTCGACGAAGAAGCACCGCGCACCGCATCTGCCTTTGCCGTGCAAACCTGCAAGGCGGTGGGATTCTTCCGCCCGGATTTGCTGGCGTTAATCGAACACAACCCCCAACTGGGCTTGAAGATAGTAATGAGATTGTCGCAAATGGTGTCCGCTCGTTTGCGACATACTAATCGTCTCCTCAAGGAAGCCCGCACCAAGACAGGGGATCCCGCTGTGGGCGACGGTCCAACCACCTCGGATGGTGGCCAAACGGGTTGACCGCGATGCTATGAAACAGGCAAAACCGACGGTTCTAAAGGTTGTCGTTTGGATTATGGCGTTTTTGTGCGCCATATGGTTTCTGTATGCAATCCGCGGCGTCCTTGCCCCATTCGTATTGGCGTTCGTGCTCGCCTACGTGTTGGCCCCACTGATTGACCGGTTGGAAAGTCGAGGCATCAATCGAACGCTTGGGATCTTGAGCGTTTTTGTCGTTTTTGTGGGGATTTTGAGCTTTGGTGCCTTCAAAGCAGGTGGCAAGCTGGCCAATGAGGTGATCGAACTGAGCGATCAGTTCTTGCGAGAAGAGACTGTAGCCCGAGAGGTAACCGTTTTCAATACCGGAAAAACGCCGCAAACCATAGACTACAAATGGACCGGCCTGGCCCGCGATCGGGTTTTTGCTTTGATAGATTCCACAAAATTTCCCTTGAGGCTAGCTATTGGCGGCAAACAGATACTTCGATTTCGGTTCGTCCCCGAAAACACGAAGCCAGCTCAGGCAGTCCTGTTGTTTTCGGTTTCTGACCTGCAACGGCAAGTAGCCTTGAGGTTGCGGGGGAATGCCAAGCCGCTGGAACCGGAGTCAATAGCTTTCGAATTCTGGGAGGGTGGTGGCCACCAGAACGAGCTGAATGCCCAGACTGTTTTGTTCTCTGCCAAGGGCGTGGACTTCGGACGCGCAGGGCCGAATATCGTTTCACAAATGTCTGAGAAAGCCAAAGAAATCCAGCCAAATATTCAACCCTATCTCGGAACCGAGTTCGATTTGGCCGATGTGGTCAAACAGTACGGGCGCAGCTTGACCGATACGTTGTTGGGCGGAACTTCCGGTTTGGTCGGTGGGGTGGTGTCGGGGATTACCTTCCTTGTTATCGTGCCGTTTGTTGCGTTCTTTTTTCTGAGGGAAGGCCGTCGGATTACCAGGGGTATGATCGAACTGGTTCCCAACGAGCATTTCGAACTTTGTCTAAGTCTGCTGCATCAAATCAATGGGCAGATTGGTGGCTACATACGCAGCCAGTTGCTTGCGGTCTCGGTGGTTGCGTTACTTTCGGTGGTGGGCTTAACGATAATCGGCATGAAGTATGCAGTGCCGGTGGGTATCATGGCCGGGTTGGCAAATATGATTCCATACCTAGGGCCTCTGATCGGGATATTGACTGGCTCGATCGTCGCGTTGGCAACCGGCGGAGGCATGGATTTGGTCACCCATGTGATCGTTGTTTTCCTATTTGTTCAGCTCATAGATAATGTGTTGATACAGCCGCTTATCGTTGCCAAAAACGTAAATCTGCATCCGTTGATCGTACTGTTTGTGGTAATGGTTGGCAGTCAACTCATAGGCATTGTTGGGATGCTCGTGGCGGTGCCCCTTACCGGGATCGCCAAGGTGAGCAGCCAAACCGTATACCAAGGTATAAAAGGCTATCGGGCGGAATAAAAGCTGACACACAGGAGATTGTTTTTTGGACAGCACATGTTCAGTCACTAGTGATATGATCACCGTACTTGCCAAGAAGATCGCGGAGGCGAGGGAACTATATGGCGCAGACAGCCTCTATGTGGTCGGTTTGATCACTGGAGTTGATTGGTTGATAGAGGGTAGTTCTGGAGCTGACGCGATAAAGAACGAGTTTCGACAAGCGATATATGACCTCGAATTGGATGCCAAGAAACGGACTTCCAATAGAGACACCCCGGCGTCCGAGGATCCCGAATCCAGCTTTCTAGTCGAAAACTCGTGGGTAGCGGGAATGGTCAAGTGGTTCAATAACGACAAGGGATATGGCTTCATTTCCACCGAAGAAAACGTGGATGTGTTCGTTCACTGGCGCGACATTTCGTCTTGGGATAGGAGTTTGGTACAAGGTGACCGAGTCGAGTTCATGGTGACCAAAACAGCCAAGGGTTTTCAAGCCGTCAATGTGATGAAAGGTGAATCTGATACGGTCGAGAAAAAGGAGAAAGAGAGGGTCGGGTCGAAAGACCCTCAAGACCAGAAAGGCACCGAGGGGGCTTCAGATGTTTCCGAGGAACTTGATGGAACCTCGGACTCCTTAGTTGGTAACGATGCCTCCAGAGGCCCTAGTAATGATATCAAGAAGGACATGGAACCTGTTGGAACGGAAAATGTTGAGGGCAAGAAGGATAATCCGTCACAGGTAGAAAGTGAGAGCGGAGTTTCGTTCGATTCTAATAAGTCCCAAAGTGAGGACGATACTATTACGGAAAACCCGAATTAGTTCACCTGATCAGAGCAGGTAAATCTCCAAGTTATGTTGAAGAAGACACGTAATAGCGTGAGCTGTTCGTTCTGCGGCAAGGGCATCGACCAGGTCGAAAAGATCATTCAGGGGCCCTCAGTTCACATCTGCAACGAATGCGTGGAATTGTGTAACGAAGTTCTCGACGAAGAAAATCGTCAAGAGCCCAATCTCAACGGTAACCCATTACCCAAGCCAGTTGAGATCAAGGAACATCTAGACGACCATATCATCGGTCAAAAACGGGCAAAAAAAGCGCTTTCGGTTGCCGTCTACAATCATTACAAGCGGGTTTACTCTGGCACATGTGATGTTGAACTGAGTAAGAGCAACATACTTCTCATTGGACCTACCGGCACGGGCAAGACTTTACTTGCGGAGACCTTGGCGCGGATGTTGCAGGTGCCTTTCGCTATCGTTGATGCCACTGTCCTTACTGAGGCGGGATATGTGGGTGAGGATGTGGAGAACATTCTAGTTCGTATCCTTCAGGCGGCAGACTACGACGTGAGGCAAGCGGAGCGCGGAATTCTCTTCGTAGACGAGATAGACAAGATCGCACGCAAGAGCGGTAATCCTTCAATCACTCGAGACGTTTCGGGCGAAGGAGTTCAACAGGAACTGTTGAAGATCTTGGAGGGGACTATATCTGGAGTTCCACCGAAGGGTGGGCGCAAACATCCCGAACAGCCCCTCGTGCAGATCAATACCAAGAACATCCTGTTTGTCTGTGGTGGGGCCTTCGACGGGCTTGATCGAATCGTGCGTCAACGTCTCGGAAGGTGTGCGGTGGGATTCGGCGTGGAAAAGGACGAGTTCGAAGAGTTGGATGATGTCCAGTTATGCAACAAAGTGGAACCGGAGGATTTGATACAGTACGGATTGATCCCAGAGCTTATCGGCCGACTCCCAGTGGTCAGCAACCTGCTTCCCCTGAGTGACGAAGCGATGATGGATATTCTGATAAAACCCAAAAATGCTCTGGTGAAGCAGTACCAGAAACTGTTTGAAATGGACGGTCTGGTCCTACGTTTCGAGGACGATGCGCTGGAAAAGATCGTCGAGTCGGCGCAAGAGAAGTCCATGGGAGCGCGGGGCCTAAGAGCCGTGTTGGAAACCTCGATGTTCGAGATTATGTATGAATTGCCAGCGCGGGACGATATCAAGGAATGCGTAATCACTAGGGAATTTGTTGAATCGAAGGCTCCGCCCACCTATGTTTTCAGGAGGAAAAGGGCCTAATTCACCCACATGTGCCGTAATCGAGGCCCGCATCAAATGGCATTGCCATTCTGACGCGGGTCCTCTTTGTTTCCTGTTTACCCACTGACGCGGTTGGAGCGTCAATCTTGAATCCTGTAGGAAGTCGAAACTGCAGCTTCCCGAAAAACAATCTGGTGATTCGTTGCCAGGTGGTTCGTGAGATTCGTCGCTTTTGGGAGCAGCAGGGATTCTTCGAGATTGAGACGCCCCAACTGGTATCGGCACCCGGCTCCGAGTCCACCATCGAACCTTTTCGCACGCACGCGATACGGAGTAAAGGTTACCTTATCAGTTCGCCTGAGCATCACATGAAGCGTCTGATAGCGGCGGGATTCGACCGTGTTTTCCAGATTGTTCACTGTTTTCGCGATGAGGAACTGTCTGTCACAAATCGTCCAGAATTCTCCATGTTGGAATGGTACCGAGCTTGGAGAAGCTACGAAGACATGATGACGGATGTCGAACTTCTCGTTTCACAAGTAGCGCGAACCGTATGCGGGACAAGCACGATTTCGTATCAAGGCATCCAACTTGATCTCGCGCCGCCCTGGAAACGGTTGACCATGGCCGCCGCTTTCTCCGAATTCGCCGGCATTGCACTCGATGAGTGTCTGGACGAGGCGAGTTTCTTGGTTCGCGCTCAGGAGTCAGGGGTTCTTAGCGTCCAGTCTCACGATAATTGGGAAGTCATGTTCTTCAAAGTATTGATCGAGTGCGTTGAACCCGCTTTGTCGCAAATTGGTCCGGTATTTATCGTCGACTATCCTGCTCGGATGGCGGCTTTGGCGCGCCTGAAATCAGACGATGCCCGATGGGCGGAAAGGGTCGAGGCTTACGCTGGAGGGCTCGAATTGGGCAACGGGTTCAGTGAGCTGAACGACGCCGATGAGCAGGAAGAGAGATTCCTCGCCGAGCAATACAAGCGTCGCGCGGCCGGAAGACCGATCTATCCGATGGATCGAGAATTCCTTGACATGATGTACCGGGGCATGCCACCTGCTGGCGGATTTGCCTTGGGTATCGATAGGTTGTGTATGCTGCTCACCGATGCGGCAAGTATCGATGAGGTGGTTGCTTTTCCGCCCGAAGGAAGTTCCTGTGGGTGAGATTCTCCTGATTACTGCTCAGGGCGATTCGTGCGAAGCCGTTCTGCAGGCTTTGGAGACAGAGGGTGTCTCTGCAAAGGTTGCAAATGATTGGAAGCAAGCACGAAATGTATTCTCGACTACGCAGGTAGATCTGGTGATGGTTGACCAAGGTAAGAGCTCAATGCCGGTTTTGGATTTGGTCGGCGCGCTGCCAGAATTGGAACCAATCGGAGTCGATATCCCGCTCATTTTGCTGGGGTCCAACAGCGCTTGGGAATTGCGAGCACGTGAACTGCGGGCAGGAGCTACGGACTATGTGGATATGCCTTTTGCTCGCGAGGAATTGAGCGCCTTGGTGGCGGCTAGATTGCGCACCAAAAACCGGATAGATCGATTAAAATCGGACGCTTCTGTGGATCAACTTACCGGCGCGTACAACAGGAGATATTTGGACACTCAAATAACGTCCAAACTGGGAGAAGCCCGCCGTTATGGACATCCATTGTCATGTGCCATTATGGACATCGACCGCTTCAAAAGAATCAATGACACTTGGGGACACCAGATGGGGGATTCCGTGTTGAAAGGGGTTGCCACCTTGACGCGTAAGCTGATGCGAGAGGGAGACCTGCTCGCCCGCTACGGTGGCGAGGAATTTGCGCTGGTGCTGAACCATACTGACGCTCTTGGTGCCGCGATTTTGGGGAAGCGCGTGTTGAGCGCTATTGAGTCAGCCCGCTTCGCGCCGGAGCAGGATGAATTGATTGTGACGATCAGCATGGGTATTGCCACCTTCCCCAACGACGATGCTGAGACAGTAGAGGAATTCATTCAGCGGGCTGACGAACGACTCTATCGAGCCAAGTCTGGAGGGCGCAATCGCGTGGTGGGCTTGGAATAGCTCAGGAACCTGAGCTGCTTTCTTCCGATTCTCGCTCTGAAGAAAGCACCGTATCGATGAGACCAAACTCTAGGGCCTCTTCGGGAGAAAGAAAATAGTCTCGCTCGGTTACTTCTTCGATACGTTCCACCGATTGTCCGGTAAACCTCATCAGGATCTCATTCAAACGCTGGCGCCAATCCATGATCTCTTTGGCATGGATCTCGATGTCGGAGGCTTGACCTTGAATACCTCCCCATGGTTGATGTAGCATGAAGCGAGCGTGGGGCAGAGCGTGTCTCTTCCCCTTGGTCCCTCCAGCTAGTAGGATGGCGCTCATACTGTAGGCTTGACCAACACAAAGTGTTTGCACATCGCAGCTGACGTGTTGCATAGTATCGAAGATAGCTAGCCCAGCAGTCAAACTGCCTCCTGGGCTGTTGATGTAGATAGAAATGTCTTTGTTGGGATCCTCCGAAGCGAGGTAGAGCAATTGGGCTACAATCAGGTTTGCTTCGCTGTCGCTTATTGGATAGCCGATAAATATGATCCTCTCTTTCAACAACATGGAGAAGATATCGTAGGCGCGCTCACCCCGTCCGGTCTGTTCGATCACGATGGGCACGATGGCCATAATTTGATCCTTTCGTTTACTGAAACTAACCCATGATAGGCGTTCACATCTTGGGTGTCAACGAGTTGTGCGGGGAGTGTAAATGTTGATTGACAGTCGATTAATGGCCGCATAGATTCTCAGTTCAATTCTTGGGCCTTTTTTAAGGAGATAGATCTACCATTTATGCCACAACAGTTTGAGTTCCCAGGACAGAAAGCGGTCCCGCAATTGAACTTCAGCCCTCAGATGGTGTACATAGTTTTGGGTATTCTGATCGCACTCTGGGGTTTGAGCGGAATTTATACCGTAGAGCCCGATGAACAAGGAGTTGTGCTGCGTTTCAAGAAGCTTCACGACGTAGTCGAACCGGGTCTGCATTACCACTTACCGCCTCCTATCGAAGTAGTCATAGTGAAATCGGTGACCAAGGTTTACCGTGACGAGGTCGGTTTTCGTACTATCGACCCCGGACCTCCTGCCCGATATCGCGATATTCCCAAGGAAGCTTTGATGTTAACCGGCGACGAAAATATCATCGACGTAGAGATGGTGGTTCAATATCGGATTAACGATGTGGTCAAGGCCCTTTTCAATGTCGAAGGTCTCGGTGCGTTTGAGGAGCGTAACCAAGGTTTAGTGCACGATGCCAGCGAGGCGGCGCTGCGCCAGGTGATAGGCAGGCACAAGATTGAAGAGGCTCTAACCGAAGGAAAACTGCTCATCCAAACTGAGATAGAAGACAAGCTGCAGGAGCAGTTTGACCGATACCAGTGCGGGCTTGCGGTGGAAACAGTGCAGCTGCAGACGGTCAGTGCGCCTGAGCAGGTGGACGCTGCGTTCAAGGATGTGGCCAGCGCGAAGGAAGATCGCGAACGGCTCATAAACGAAGCCAAAGGATATCAAAACGACATCATTCCAAAGGCTCGTGGAGAGGCAGAAAAAGAGTTGAAGGCCGCCGAGGCTTACACGGTGGAGCGAATTCGCCGCGCTCAAGGTGATGCAGATCGTTTTGCCGCTGTGTACGCCGAATATAAGAAAGCTCCCGATGTAACGGAGACCCGGCTCTACCTGGAAACGATGGAAAAAGTTCTTCCCGAGTTGCAGAAATACGTCATAGAAAACGACAAAGGTGGCGGTCTGTTGAACTTGCTCAACCTAACTAAACAGGGTGGTGACAAATGAAGGGGCCGATCGGAATTGTAATTTCATTCTTCGTTGCTCTGTTCGGCTTGAACTTGGTGGCTTTCACCGTTGGCGAGTGGGAACAAGGGGTCGTGACCCAGTTCGGTAAGCCTGTGCGGGTCGTGAAAAGTCCTGGGTTGTACTTTAAGCTTCCAAGTCCAATGCAAAAGGTAACCATGTTCGACAAATGGCTGCTAGAGTACGACGCAAATCCAGAAGAGATCTACACTAAGGACAAGAAAATCCTTATCCTCGATAATTATGCCAGATGGCGAATCGTCGATCCCCTTCTGTTCATGCAGACGTTGCGAACGACGCAGGAGGGACAGTCGAGGTTGGACGACATCATATACTCAGAGTTGCGTAAGGAGTTGGGGCAACACGATCTCACCGAGGTAGTCTCCACCAACAGAGAAGAATTGATGCAACTTGTGGCGCAGCGGTCCAACGAAGCGGCTGGAGTGTACGGTATCGAAGTGATAGATGTTCGCATCAAACGGGCGGACCTTCCGCCTGAAAACGAAGCAGCAGTCTATGACCGCATGCGAGCCGAACGCGATCGTGAGGCGAAGGGTTATCGCTCCGAAGGCGAAGAAGCCGCGCTCAAGATACGGGCTATAACCGACCTTGATGCCTCACGTATTAGTGCTGAAGCGTACGAGAAAGGTCAAGGCATTCGTGGTAAAGGTGATGCGGAAGCGCTGAGCACCTACGCGTTGGCGTACAAGGATGCCGAGCGTTTCTACCAGTTTGCACGCACGCTCGAGGCATACGAGAAATCTCTCGATGAGAATACGGTGCTCGTATTGCCAGCCGATAGTGAGTTTTTTAAGTATTTAAAAGGCAGCCGCTAGATCTTTCCCGCCGCAAAGGCGCTACTCTCCGCGAATTTTCTCCGGGCACGTTTTTGCCCTTGGTATGTTTGAGTTTAAATATCGACGACCTTCCTCCAACATAGCTGACAGAAAGTACGCGCTCTTGTGATTGTCGGAATAACGGGTGGAATTGGAGCAGGGAAATCCCTTGTAGCCCGATATTTTGGCAAACGCGGAGCTATCATTGTCGATGCAGATAAGATCGGACACCGAGTCTTGGAAATGGCGGTGGTCAAAGAGCGGTTGAAAGCCGTATTCGGCGGAGACATCCTAAAAAGAGACGGCAAGGTGGATCGACGTCGACTTGGACGGCGGGCGTTTGTGAACGAAGATGTGTACGGCGAACTGAATCGAATTGTACAGCCCCCGTTGTCGACTGCGCTCCACGACGAAGTTGCCGCAGCTACCAGCAGTGGCGCGAAAGTCGTCGTGGTTGAAGCGCCGGTCTTGTTTGAATGGGGCAATATCGAGGCTTTCGACGTAATAGTGGTAGTCGACGCTGACGAGGGATGTCGCGTCGAGCGTATTGTCAAGCAGGGAAGATTGAGTTGTGAAGAAATTAAGACCCGCATGGCCTTCCAACTGCCCGCTGAAGATAAGCGGGAAATGGCCGATCATGTTATCGCCAATAACGGAACGACGGAAGAGTTGGAGGAACGCGTAGAGGCCTTGTGGACGCAACTGTTGCGCGATGTCGCCGAAATAAAGACATGACCGCCGAAACTGCGCTTCGGAAGACGCCTTTACACGCTAAACATCTGGAACTAAAGGCACGTATGGCCCCGTTCGTCGGATGGCATATGCCGGTGCAGTTTGCGGGTATAACCGGCGAGTACGAGGCGGTGCGAACTGACGTTGGGGTGTTCGACGTGTCACATATGGGACAGGTCATTGTATCCGGGGACGACGCGGCCGCGCTTTTGGAAGAGTTGCTTCCAGCCGAGCCTGGCAAGCTGAAGACAGGACAAATGTTGTACTCGGTTTTGTGCACGGAGCATGGTGGCATCGTGGACGATATGATCGTATATCGAGTCCGCCGTGACGTATTCCTTCTGGTAGTCAACGCCAGCCGCACTGAAGTGGATCTTCAATGGGTAGAGAGGGCGTCTGCAGGCTTCTCTGAAGTTAAGGTCGATCTGGCGACCGTTAATTCGGCGATATTGGCAGTACAGGGGCCGCAGTCGGAGAACTTGTTGGCGCCATTGCTGGGCGAAGAAATTAGATCGCTGCCGTACTATTCCTTCATGCAGAAGTCAGGGGCATTCGGCGATATTCTTGTGAGCCGTAACGGTTACACAGGAGAAGACGGATTCGAGATTATTTGTGCGTCCAAACCGGCTCAGCTACTCTGGGATGCTTTAGTCGGAGCCGGAGCTTGTCCCTGCGGCCTCGGTTGCAGGGACACGTTGCGAACGGAAATGGGCTACTGTCTTTACGGCAACGAGATAAATGAAGCAACCAACCCGATTCAAGCTCGGCTAGGGTGGACGCTGCGCTTGGACAAAAAGGTCGAATTCATCGGAAAAAGAGCGTTGAATCGGCTTCGTGATCACGGTGAGGAGCCGCGACTTGTGGGGCTGACTTTGCTCGAGCAGGGGATACCCCGGAAAGGACAAGCAGTTTTGTCGCTAGAAAATGAGGACGTGGGCCATGTTACCAGCGGTACCTACTCGATGACCTTGAAGAAGGGAATAGCGCTCTGTTACGTCGACCGATGTTTGACTGGGAGAAAAACCAAGTTGCAGATTGATATTCGCGGCAAGCGAAAGCTTGCGGAGGTGGTTGGGCTGCCTTTTGTTCCGACGCGCGTCAAGAAATACACGAATGGCTGAACAAGAATTAAACGACATCGAGGGCTTCTCGCGACGCCACATTGGCCCTGATCGATCACAGGTCGAATCGATGTTGCGGCAATTGGACCTGGATACCATTTGGGATCTCGTGCATCTCGTCGTTCCCGATGAAATTCGCACTTCGAAGCCATTACAACTAGACCAAGCGTTGAATGAACGTGAGCTGCTGAAGGAATTGCGTGCCAAAGCTGGGCTCAACCGGATCGCTCGCAGTTTCATCGGAATGGGCTACTCCGATTGTTTTACTCCGCCGGTTATTCAACGCAACATACTCGAGAATCCGGGATGGTATACCCAATATACTCCCTACCAATCAGAGATAGCCCAAGGGCGGTTGGAAGCATTGCTGAATTTTCAAACTGTTATTACCGATTTGACCGGCATGCAAATCGCCAACGCTTCTTTGCTCGACGAAGCGACTGCCGCGGCGGAAGCGATGAGTATGTTGCACGCCATTTCGAAAAATAAAAATGAAGCCCGGTTTCTGCTTGCTGGGGACTGCCACCCGCAGACTATCGATGTGGTCCAGGTGCGTGGGCGAGCACGAGGCTGGTGCGTTGAAGTTCAAGATCCCGCCGAGTTCGATTTCGACAGTTATCCGTTTGGTGTTCTATTGCAATATCCGTCCACTAGCGGCGAAATAAGAGATTTCCGAAAAATATGCGACGACGCTCATTCCAATGGAACCTATGTCGTCGTTGCTGCCGACCTGCTTGGGCTATGCATGCTCACCCCTCCGGGCGAATTTGGGGCGGATGTTGTAGTAGGTAGCTCCCAGCGATTTGGCATGCCGATGGGGTTCGGTGGCCCCCATGCAGCCTTTTTCGCAACCCGAGCCGAATTCAAACGCCAGGTTCCTGGCAGGATTATTGGCGTGTCTCAGGATGCCCATGGGAAACGCGCCCTACGCATGGCATTACAGACTCGTGAACAACACATCAAACGAGAGCGGGCAACGAGCAACATCTGTACGGCCCAAGTGCTTCCTGCGATTGTAGCCAGCATGTATGCCGTATATCATGGCCCTCAAGGCTTAGCGGCGATAGCCCAGAGAGTTCACGGGCTTGCGCGACAACTTGCAGCGTTATTGAGCCGGCAGGGTTGGAAGATTGGGCATGAGGAGTTTTTCGATTGTATAAAAATCTGCGCCTCCAAGGGAAGTGCTGAAGGGATTGTAGAGCGGGCGAGGAATGAGGGGTGCAATCTAAGGCTGGTTAATGCGGATGAGTTTTGCATTGCCCTCGATGAAACGTGTGTACCTGAAGACGTTGAACGGATCGCCACTATCCTCCAAGGGGAAGTCAGTTCCGCGAGTGAGAAAAACAGTGGCAGCAATTCGCAAAAATTCGCTTGGCGCCAGACCCTCAAACGAACAACTCCTTATTTAACGCATCCGGTCTTCAACAGTTATCACTCTGAAACCGAGATGCTGCGTTATATGCGGCGCCTGGAAGAGCGTGATCTGTCATTGGTAACCTCAATGATGCCTCTCGGTTCGTGCACTATGAAGTTGAATGGCTCTGCAGAAATGTGCGGCATTACATGGTCGGAATTTGCCAATATGCATCCCTTCGCTCCAGAAGAACAAGCTAGGGGGTTCGGCGAAATCATCGACGAATTGACTGCGATGCTGCGCGAGATTACGGGATTCCCGGGAATTTCGTTGCAGCCAAACGCGGGATCACAGGGTGAGTTCGCAGGGCTTTTGGCCATTTCGGCGTATCACCATTCCATTGGTCAGAGCCAACGCCACATCTGCTTGATACCGGCATCCGCCCACGGAACCAATCCGGCAAGTGCGGTGATGGCTGGGTTTGATGTGGTAGTGGTTCGCTGCGATGTTGAGGGAAACATTGACGTCGAAGATCTAAAGACCAAGGCAGCCGACAGCGGAGAAGCTCTGGGCGTTTTGATGGTTACGTATCCCTCAACCCACGGTGTTTTCGAGGAAGGCATCTCCGAAATATGCTCGGTTGTGCACGACTGTGGCGGGCAGGTGTATCTGGATGGCGCTAACCTCAACGCGCTCGTCGGGTTAAGCAAGCCAGCTGACTTCGGAATCGACGCGTGTCATGTCAATCTCCACAAAACCTTCTGTATACCTCACGGGGGAGGTGGGCCTGGAATGGGTCCGATTGCAGTCGCGTCGCATTTGGCCCCATTTCTCCCGTCTCATCCTATCGTGAAACTTGGGGTTGAGACGTGCGTTGGCGCCGTTGGGGCGGCACCATGGGGAAGTGCATTGATCCTCATCATATCGTGGGCTTACATCAAAATGATGGGAGCCGATGGCCTTCGACGCGCGACCGAAACCGCGATCCTAAATGCCAACTACATTGCTCACAAACTGGAATCGTATTTTCCTGTGCTCTACCGAGGCAAGAACGGCTGGATTGCCCACGAGGCAATAATCGATCTGCGCCACTTCAAGGAATCTGCAGGAATCACGGTGGAGGATGTCGCAAAACGTTTGATGGATTACGGATATCACGCTCCGACTGTCAGTTTTCCGGTGGCTGGCACGATGATGATCGAACCTACGGAGAGCGAATCAAAAACGGAATTAGATCGTTTCTGTGCTGCCATGATTTCAATTCGCGATGAGATTAGCGAGCTGGAGAACGGGACAGCTGATGCCAGCGATAACGTTTTGGTAAATGCCCCCCACACCATGAATTCCGTCATTGTTTCGGATTGGGCGAGGACGTATACCAGAGAGAAAGCTGTTTTTCCGGTTTCATGGCTCAAAGAACAAAAGTTCTGGCCCAGTGTTGGCCGAATCGATAACGCCCAGGGTGACCGACAGCTGGTTTGCACCTGCCCTCCACTGGAAGCGTATGAAAAAGAAGGATCGCTATCTCGTGAATAAGACTGCACTCATTACCGGGGTGACTGGGCAGGACGGTTCTTATCTGGCGGAATTTTTATTGGAAAAGGGGTACAAGGTTTTTGGCCTCATACGGCGAAGCAGTACCGTGAACTTCGAGCGCATAAAACATATCCAAAATCAAATCGAGATGTTGTCAGGAGATCTCCTCGATCAGAACTCCTTGGACTCTGCTTTGCGAACTGCCAACCCAGATGAGGTGTACAACCTCGGTGCTCAATCATTCGTCCCCGCATCGTGGGAACAGCCGTTGCTGACTGGCGAGATAACCGGTCTTGGAGTAATGCGACTCTTGGAAGCAGTCCGAGGCGTCAACGATCGGATCCGGTTCTATCAGGCTAGCACAAGCGAGTTGTTCGGCAAGGCGATGGAAACCCCTCAATCGGAGACAACACCGTTCTATCCACGCAGTCCATACGGAGTCTCCAAGATGTATGCCCACTGGATAACGGTAAATTACCGCGAAAGTTACAATATGTATTCGTGTGCCGGCATCCTCTTCAATCATGAATCACCGCGTCGCGGATTGGAATTCGTGACGCGCAAGATTACCCGCGCCGTTGCGCGTATCAAGCTCGGGCTAGATAAAGATCTAAGGCTGGGAAATCTCGATGCCCGCCGGGACTGGGGATATGCAGGAGATTTCGTAAAGGCGATGTGGTTGATGTTGCAACAGGAAGAACCTCGCGACTACGTGGTAGCTACAGGGGTAGATCGAACGATTCGCGATTTCTGTGAGGTTGCATTCGCTTACTTGGACTTGGATTGGAAAGAATATGTCGTCGTCGACGAGAAATTTTTGCGACCCGCTGAGGTCCACATCCTCCGGGGAGATCCATGTCGGGCACGGGAAGACTTGGGCTGGGAACCGGAGATTTCTTTCGAAGAACTGGTCGAAATGATGGTCGATCGGGATCTCGAAATGGCCAGCGTCGAAGCGGCTTGAACATACGGTTTTCGTGGTGTGTCCTCTTGGGCACTTTGGTATTGGGCTGCCAGAGCCAGTCATCCAGCGACGCCGTCGCTTCCCTGCGCGAAGCTCTATATATCCCTCATTTTCACGGCGAGTTGCAGCCACAGGTGGATTCTACTTGGACGCGTCGCGACCTGGTATATGAGCGCGTTCGCTTCCAGGGGCGCTACCGCGACTGGATCCCAGCCTTGGTCTGTTACTCGGAACTTGGACGCAACCGCCCTCTTCCAGCCGTGTTATGTATGCCTGGTAGCCCCAACCGCAAGGAAGATCTCCTGCGTCCGCTCGATTTGCTGTCTCGGTGGGCAGAAGCCGGGTTTTTTGTCCTGAGTATAGACCGGCCCTACCACGGTGAGCGAAGTGGGGATCTCAATTCTGCCGTTTATTCCAAGGGGTTGGCGAAGGTCTGGGGAGAATACGTTTATGACCTAATCCAGACCTTGGATTATATGGAATCGCGCGCCGAAGTTAACGCCGATCGAATGGGCATGTTGGGCTTGTCTATGGGTGGCATGGAAGCTTTGTTGGTGGCGGCGATGGACGATAGAGTGAGGACGGTTGTGTCGGTTGCCGGTCAGCTCTGTTGGACGGATATTTTCGCGGCGGGCACCTGGAAAAAGATTTTTGCGGGTTTGGACTTGCGCCACGAATTGGTACGTACCGGCACGGAAGGCTCACAGGCATTAGCGGCTTTTAACACGAATTACCCGGAGCTGGCGATGGTGGACGCCGCTTCTGTGGCTCCATTGCTGGCCCCACGCCCGTTGCTTCTTATGGTAGGTGCCGAGGATCCTCTGATCCCTGTGGCGGCGGCCAAACGAACCTATGAGAGCGCCCTGTCGGCTTATGAGGGCATGGGTCGGGAAAAAAGGGTTGAGTTGTGGGTGGCAGAAAATGCAGGGCACGGCTTCCCTCTTGTAATGCATCGAAAAGCCCTGGACTGGTTCACAAGATGGCTCTAAACGGGTTTAGTCGGGTTTCTGGTGGTGGAGGGCGGAAAATTTCTCAATTTGACTGCATACCTTGTGCGCCACTAAGGCGTCGCGGCTGGTCAGGCCCGTGCGGCCAACAACGCGACGCACTACCCGCAAGAAATGATCAGGGTCGTTGTTAAAATGGTCGAAACCGATCGCATCGAGTGCGGCTAGTAGGTGGCGGCAGAGGTGTTCCTGTTCGGCCGAGGTCAGAGTAGGTCGAGCTACCGCATCCTGGATCGGTTCTCGGGAAGCGGCGTAAATCTGGTAAGTTGCCAATAGTACCGCATGTGACAGATTTAGCGACGGATGGTCGACTGCGATTGGGAAATGCAGCAACTCGTGGCAGAATTGCAGCTCGTCCGACCACAGCCCATCCTTCTCCCTCCCAAAAACTATGCTCACTTTCTGAGTTTGGGCGACACGAGCTATTCTCCTGATCAACTCATCCGCTGACAGATCGAGGTCGCGCCCTCGGCCTGTCCGGTGCGTCGTGCCAACCACAAAGCTGCTGGATGCAATCGCCGAGGGAAGGTCGGGATAGACCTTACAGCGATCTAAAATGTCTCCGGATCCGTGGGCGATCCGCCGCGCCTCGATGGTGTCCCAGGGAGCTGGATTCACCAGCGCGAGGTGATCGATTCCCGTGGTCTTGAGGGCGCGCGCCGTGGCCCCCACGTTTGCGGCTAATGCCGGGTTTACCAGCACGACCTGAACGTTATTTAGAGTGGCCAAGATAACGATGATATCCTATTTTAAGTAAATGCCGTAACACATTTCGCGCGTTATAGTTGAACGATACAAGGCAACTTATAAGATCGTGTTGTAAGTCCAACGCGAAGATATGTACGGGCTACGGTTTCCCGCTCGTAATGGTTCATAGCTTGTTAATTTCCAATCGCGTTATTGTAACTAATTGTGTTGTCCGGATGGAGACATCATTGTGTGGTAGCTGGTTACTATGACTTTTTCGCTCGAGAAATGGGAGAAACTTGCCGATCCATATAAAGCAGCTTTAACGAGATGTCTTGTTAGTCTAACTGTAAGAAATTGAGACATATGTGTTTCCGCTCTATTTTTAAAATGGCCGAACTTCCGATTAACCCTGCACGTCGATTTGGTTGCTGAAGATGAGTGAATCCCAAGGCTTCGAAGAAGCTGCCGAAGAATCGGA
>CAYNZV010000079.1:0-21064 GCA_964401715.1 uncultured Gemmatimonadaceae bacterium
CGGGAATGTCTTCCCCCAGCGAAAAACCGGGTTCGGGTAACGGAAGACCACGTTCAATTATTGCTGCTTGCATTCGTTTGATATCCTTGCGCAATTGGACAACGCTTTGACCAAGGCTAACTTGCTGGTTCTTCAATTCCATTTCCTGCTGCTCTAAGTTGTCGCCCTCATCTCGGACGTCGCGCAGAGAAAAGCTCTTGATAGAAATTGCCTGCTTCATGCGCAAGATCTTGCTCGAGCACAAGTACTGTACTAGTAACGCAAAACAAATGGACGCAATGGCAATTATCCACCACATTTTAGTTCTCGTAGCTCCTCCGTCGGAGCCGACGCTTGCAACATTAGGTACTGGAATCTGGCAGCGATGTCAATTCGGTAAGTATCTACCTTAAGGCACCAGATTCTCAACAACTTAAGTCCAATCAAGCGAGCGTGAAAATAACCAAAATTTGGTCCGATTGTCAAGCAATTGCGGAGACTCGGCAGCCGGCAACCATTTTCAGGTAAGTCTTTGATGGACAGCATGTTTTCCCAAGGTTGGTGGCGAGAGCTTTGGTGTCTTCCAACCCTTGGGGATAAGATATTGGTTGCTGTTTCCCTAATCACCGGTCTTCTCGCCTTCGGCGTCCCTTGGAGCGACGAGGGCAGAGCGTACCAAGTGCGCGTCGCCGGGCAACTACACGGACCATATCCCATTGCCGAATTCGTCACCCGCGAATTCGAAGGTCCGCTCGGACTAACTCTCTTGGTAGCGGAGCATGGATCGATCAGCGTTGTCTCCTCGCCGTGCCCCCAACGTGTGTGCGTGCGTTCTGGCTCCATCAAACGGGTCGGCGAGTTGCTCGCTTGTTTACCCAACCTTGTGGTAGTGGAGGTTGTGGGTTCATCGCCTAAAAGGGGATTCGACGCGGTCGTTCGATGATGAAGGGGCTCGGAACCAACGGTTGGGTCGCCCACACCGGAATGTTGGCGGGTTTAGCGGTTATTCTGTTTGTGGTGGAAGCTCAAGTACCGCGACCGCTACCATGGATGAAGCTGGGGTTGGGAAACGTCGCTGTGGTTCTTGCTCTCTTTGTCAATGGGGGCCGTAGCGCCTTGGCTGTCAGTGCCATCAAGATTGCTGTCGGCGGCCTGTTGACTGGCAGTTTCGGCGGCCCCGCTTTTGTCATAGGCGGAGGAGCCGGTTTTGCCAGCGTGGCTGCGATGATTGCAGTTCGCTCCAGCACAAAACAACTGTTCAGTCCAATCGGCATCAGTGTCACCGGCGCGCTCGTCCACCAAAGCTCCCAACTTGCGCTGGCTTATCTCTATCTCGAGGCCACGGGGCTCATCGCTTTGTTACCACTGTTTCTGCTATCCGGCCTCATCAGTGGAGTTCTGACAGGATTTCTGGTTTTCTGGGTAATCGCAAAACTTGCTGTTGTCTTAAGGTGACACATGATCGTTGCCGAGGTCCCATCCAGTGAGGTCCATTGGACTTCTCCTTTCACCGCAAGAGCGATTTTTATCGGTGCACTAGCCGCCCTTGCGATTGCCATCGGAGCCCCGTACGGCAACATGGTTATCCGGGGCTCGTACATGGCTCTCGACTTCAGCACGCCGGGTGCCATCTGTCTCCTCCTCACGGTTATTGGAGCGATAAATCTCGTATGTGGCATCGTCTGCCCGCAGCGAATTCTGCGCCAGGGAGAGCTCCTAGTTGTCTATATCATGGCTATCATGGCTTCAGCAGTATCGACGATGGGGTTTTCCGAGTACCTGCTGACGATCGTGACCGGTCCCTATTACTACGCCACGCCGGAGAACGGCTGGGCGGAGTTAATCCATCCCTACGTGCCGGATTGGGTGGCGCCCAAAAACCAGCAGGTAATTCGCTGGTTTTACGAAGGTGCTCCAGCCAAAAGCAACTGGCCGCTAAACATTTGGCTAAGACCGCTGTTGTTTTGGGGCATCTTCGCCACCGGGTTGTATGCTACGATGATCGCCACCGCCGTGATTCTGCGGCGGCAATGGGTTGAACGAGAACGGCTTACTTACCCACTGGTACAGGTGCCCCTGGCTTTGACCGAACCATGGACCGGCGATAGTGCAGTTCCTGCTTTCTTGAAGAAACCGCAGATGTGGTTAGGCTTCGCCATACCAATGTTTGTCAGTAGTCTTTCGGCCCTGAACGCCTATCATCATCAAGTACCCACTTTCGACCTGGTTTCTACTGCTTCGCTCTATGATCACAGTCTACCGCTGATCTTTCGCATTAGCTTCCCGATGATCGGTTTTTCTTACCTGATCAATCTGGATATTGCGTTCAGCCTCTGGTTCTTCAATCTGTTTTCCACCGGCCTGCGTGCTGCTTTTTACCTTCTTGGAGTTGGATCCACCGAGAACTTGGGAATCTACGGCGTCACGAATCAGCCGTTGCTGGCCCATCAGGGAATGGGGGCGATGGTGGTCTTGGTTTTGGTGGGATTTTGGGTCGCGAGACAACACTTGTTAACCGTTATCATGGCAACACTGAACTGGCGTGTCGCGGGCATTGACAAGCAAGAGATCGTCTCCTATCGCGTCGCCGTTCTCATGTGGCTCGGCGGCATGGCGATTACGACGGTTTGGTTGTGGTTTTCAGGGCTACCGCTTTGGGCTGCGGCGGCCGTCAACCTGGTGGCGCAGGGCATCTTCGTGGGCTTGACCCGCATCGTCGTAGAAGGTGGTGTGGCGGCTGCTGTCGCCCCCATGATCGCATCTTCGGCGGTTGTATCCGCTGTGGGCTCTTCCCAGCTGGGTCACCAGGGAATGGTTTCGCTGGCTTTCACCTACGTTTGGAGCGCCGACATACGGACCTTCGTTCTCGCGTCGTGCACCCACAGCTTGAAGCTGAGCCAGTACTTGGGTCGCAGTCTGCGCCCTCTCTTATGGGTGATGTTGTTGGCTTTGGCACTGGGGCTTATGGGATCGATATGGACAATCTTCGCACAGGCATACAGCCACGGGGGAATCAACCTGAACAGCTGGTTTTTTGGAGGTGGAACTCGTGCACCTTTTACTTATATTACGTCGCAACTGAGCCAACCCGAAGGCCCTAATTGGACAGGATGGATCCACACTGGGCTGGGAGCAGCGGTCATGGTTGCGTTGATGCAGTTGAGCCATCACTTCTCATGGTGGCCGTTGCGTCCGATTGGTTATCCCATCGGGGCCGTCTGGCTCATGGACCAGCTTTGGTTCAGCATCTTCCTGGCGTGGAGTATCAAACTGGCCGTTCTGCGATACGGTGGACCGAGCGTCTTTCGGGCAACACGCCCGTTTTTTTTGGGTCTGATCGCCGGCCAGTTCGCAGCTGCTGGAGCTTGGTTGGCAATTGATTTTGTTACGGGGATGACAGACAACGTGGTTTACTGGATATGAGGGTCATCGCATGATTGACAACGCGATTCTGGTTTTACGCCGCTCTCTGATTGCGCTGTGTGTCTTGTGGGTTGATAGTGCGGTAGGCGCCAGGGTTGACGTATCCGACCTTCGTCAGACGGCATCAGCCGAAGAGGTGCGGAGACTCGTCGAGTTTTTCAGTAGCCTCGATTCGAGAGTTGTAGGTTATTCCGGAGCCGACGAAGCTGCCCGGTTTATTCAACAGAGCTTCCGCGACGTCGGTTTGCACGACATCACCGTCCACGAGTACGACGTTTCGGTCCCGATGGAAAAACACGGGTCGTTGCGCGTACCTGCCACAGGTCACGAATTTCCTCTTCACGGTATCTGGCCCAATCTAGTCAAAACATCGTCGCTTCCTGAGGGGGGGGTAACCGGAAGGTTGGTCGACACCTTTGGCGGTGAATACGCCGACATGGACGGGTTGGAGTTGTCCGGCGCTTTTGTACTTATGGATTTCAATTCCGCGGACAACTGGCTGAACGCGGCTAATCTCGGCGCTACGACGGTGATTTTTGTCGAACCAGATTCTACCGTATACCTGGAGGGTGAAAAAAAGTTCCTCACCATGCCGCTCGATGTTCCGCGATTCTGGATCGACAAAGAGAGCGGCAATCGTTTGCGCGAGTTCATCGGACGCGAGGGACCCACGGAAGTCCACCTCGATTACAGGATGGATTGGGAGCGCAAACCTGCGTGGAACATCGTAGGGACGATTCCGGGGTACGACCCGTTACTCTGCGAGGACGTGATTGTGTTGGAGTCCTTCTACGATGCCATGTCGGTGGTGCCGGCCCTGGCACCGGGAGCTGAACAGGCATCAGGCATCGTGGCACTGTTGGAACTGGCGAGTTATTTCCAACGACATCCTCCGGCGCGCACCGTCGTTTTCCTAGCCACCTCCGCTCACCACCAGGCTCTCAGGGGGGTCGACGATTTCATTCAACGATATCTTCGCAAAGAGGATCCGTTCGTCGACCACATGGTAGTCAGGAGGGTGATTGAGGCCTCCCTGGCTCGCGGTTTGATAGAGAAAGATGGTGTCCATTATCGCGTGGGCCACGACGAGTTGGTCGGGCGTGAGGCACTGGTCAGGTACGTCGCGGACCAGGATACCATTCTGATTAGCCGCGTCTTAGACGAGGCGATCGACGAAGGAATCGTACAGACTGCAGGAGCCAAGCTGAGGTTTGCTGACGAAGAGTTCAGTGATCGCAGCGTGATGGTCGAGGAACTGGTCGACGACGAAGATCTGCGCACCGATTTCTACCGCACATGGGTAGACCTCAAAGTCGACACGCTCGCCGTAAAGCTGTTTGTGAGCTTGGATCTATCCACCGGGACCGATGAGCTGGGCGTGTGGAACAGCAATACGAGCTTCTACTACAAGCGTTACTTCGCGCCATTCGGCAAGCACTTCATGGGTTATGCGCGGCAGATCAGTCGGGAGCTCGGATATGACTACAAAGATGCGCTGGTTAACGGAATCAGTCCCGAAGGGGGGATGAGTTGGGAAACCTTCGTTCCGGGGGAGATTTCGGTAAACAGCGAGCTGGTGCTGGATGCTGGTACTCCTGCGCTGGCTTTTGTTACTGTCAACGATGCCCGCTTTCTGGTGGACACCCCTCTGGACATGAAGGGAAAAGCAAATTTCGAAAACCTGTCGAAGCAGATTCGCTTGTTGGCTGGAATGTTTCACATGGCGTTTGAGGACCCGGAGCTATTTCCCGATTTCAAGATGCGTCTGAAGGACAATCTGCGGACCTTGCGTGGGCGCACCATGGTATTTCCTCGTCGGAGCATCGTACCCGATCTGCCGCGGACCGGAGCTGTAGCTACGGTCCGCAACGGCAAGAACAAATCATACAAGGGTGTTCGCGGCGAGTATTTCGAGGTGGTCGATAATAGCGGCATGTTCTACATCAACCGCGTCAGGGTAGCAAAGCTGCAGATCGAGGGTTACTACACCGATCCTATCAGTGGTCAGATCACCTACGCCCCCGATCGCGGCATCCAGGGCGACTACACCTACCCGATGCTGATCGAAATGGATTGGCGCGACAAAGAGTGGATGGTGATTCTTTTCCCGTGCGTCGCCTACAATTATTTCGATATCGTCGATCCCCGCTATCTCACAAAACTCTCGGAGGTTAGCGTTTTCGACGAGAGTAACAGTGCGCCGGTGGAATTTGGCTATACTATAGGCGAAGGCCCCTCAGCGAAAGACGAGCCGGTCGGGGTGCTTTTTGCGCGGCCCGGATCGAACTTGAAAATGGGTTTCGCAGCCGGTTTGACTGGATATCGTTATCTGCTGCTCAATTCCACCAGCGTAACTGACAAGGAGAAAGCCCAGGGCGAAGGGTTTCAGATCGATAGTGAGACTTCCTTTGCGCGCACCACGTTCCAAGCGGCCAAAGACATGTGGACCTTGGATGAAGCGCGCATGCGAGAGCTCAAGAGTTTCGGTATACGCAATCAACGGTTGGAGAATCTTCACGACCGCGGTCGCATTGAGCTCGACGCTGCCGAGGTGGCTTTGCAAGATAAACGTTGGACCGAGTTCGTGCGCCATACCCGCGCTGCCATCGGTCTCGAGTCACGTGCTTACCCGGATGTGCGGGCTACACAGGACGACGTCATCCGCGGCATCATCTTTTTCATGGCGCTGGTACTTCCATGCGCCTTTTTTACTGAACGCCTGCTCATAACCGCAGCGACCATTCGCAACCAGATCATCGGATTCGTGGTGATCTTTGCGGCCATCTGGATCGTACTGTCGCTGGTGCATCCTGCCTTCCAGCTTTCCAACCCATTTGTAATTTTGCTAGCGTTTGTGATTATGACTCTGGCAGCGCTGGTGATGTGGATCATTTCGGGAAGATTCAACGAGCAGATGAAACGTCTGCGTACGGAAGTAGCCGTCATACACGACACGGACGTCAGTCGTTCTAGCGCGTCAATGACTGCGTTCTCGCTCGGCATTTCCAACATGAAGCGCCGCAAGACCCGGACTGTCCTGACGTTCCTGACGCTGCTTCTCCTCACCTTCACGGTGCTTTCTTTCACTTCGATTCAAACCAGCCTGCGCTTCAATCAGATCGAGCGCGACAACGAGGGTCTGTATGAAGGCATCTTGATCAGGAGCAAAGCGTGGATTCCATTGGAGGAATCGGTGCTCGATTATGCTGCCAGCAATTTCGAGGCGCTGGCCAAGGTTGCACCTCGCTCCTGGTACAAGAATGATGAGAAGGCTCATATCAAGCTAAAAAATGGACCGCATTCCCATAACGCTTTGGGTGTCTTGGGTCTGACGCCGCAAGAAAAAGATGTCACTGGCCTCGACCGTGCTCTCGTAGCTGGTCGTTGGTTCGAGGAGGGGGATGAGAAGGTCTGCATATTGCCCAACGCTATGCTTGGCGTCGACAATTTGAACATCGATCTGGCGACGGTAGGCAACGTCCAGGTCAGGGTATTCGGGGAGCAGTTCACCGTTATCGGCGTCATCGACTCCAAGAAGATGAAGGAACTTAAGGATCTGGACGACGAAGTCATGACCCCGGCCGACTTCGCTGTAACTGGCGGGCAAGCAGTCGAAGAGATGGCGGAGGAAGAAGAGCGGGAAAAGCAGGGGCTGGAAGACGCCAAAGTGATCGTCAAGCCCTTCGTGCATTTGGAACCAGCGAACATTATCATTATTCCTTACCGTACCCTGCGCAACGTCGGCAGCGGTAATCCGCTGCAATCGGTGGCAGTAAGGTTCGCTGAAGGCGTCGATGTGCTAGCAGAGATAAAGGAGTTTCTGTCCCGACTGGCAGTAACGTTGTTTGCGGGCATTCGCGAGACGGGTTCCGATTTCATCAAAGTTTCGATATACAGCTCTTTAGGGCTGACTTCGTTCTCCGGTCTTGCCAACCTGTTTATTCCGATTCTGATTGCCTCTCTTATCGTGCTCAACACCATGATGGGCTCGGTTTACGAGAGGTTCCGCGAAATCGGCATCTACTCATCGGTAGGTCTTGCCCCCGGACACATCGCCTGGCTGTTCATCGCCGAGTCATGCGTCTATTCGGTGCTCGGTGTGGTGGCGGGGTATCTGGTAGGGCAAATAGTCGGCAAGGTACTTATTATTTTCGATCTGGTAGCCGGACTAACTCTGAACTACTCGTCCCTTTCAGCGGTCACGTCCTGTATGCTGGTGATGGCTGTGGTTATGCTCTCCACCATCTACCCCGCCCGCAAGGCGTCCCAAATGGCGGTGCCTGACGTCACGCGCAAGTGGAAGCTGCCGCCGCCTGACGGAGACGAGTGGAACTTCGATTTCCCGTTCACAGTCGGCGGTCACGAGGTATTGGGGCTCAGCGTGTTCCTGATTGGCTACTTCGATTCTTACAGTGAGGAATCGATCGGCACCTTCTACACCGACGGTGCAAAGCTAACACGTTTCGATGCTCCAAATGGAGAGGGGTACGTGATAGACATGAACATCTGGTTGGCACCTTTCGATCTGGGTGTTAGCCAGAACGTGAAGTTTCAAGCGGTACCCGAAGATGAGCACAATATCTACACGGTGACTTTACAGATCACACGGTTGAGCGGAGAAGATGCGTCCTGGCGTCGCGTGAACCAGCGTTTCATGAACGTCATCAGAAAACAGTTTCTGATCTGGCGCACGGTCGATGCGGAGGCCAAGCAATCCTACGAAAGCCAAGGGCGAGAGATGTTGAACGCCAACGCCGAAGTGGTCACCTGAGAACCGGCTACCGAACTCACATGACATTCCAGGGAGCTTAACAAGTGCTGGGTCGCACCCGCGGTTCTAAGAGAGATCCGAACGCCGAGTTAGAAGAGTATCGGGCCTTGATGGAGGCGCCGACGACGTTCGATAACGGCTTCACAATGAAAGCCGTTCTTGGGGTCCTTTTCGTCTCCTTTGTGATGGTTCCGGGGAACATGTACTTGAGCCTCATGGTCGGTGGCTCTATGGGGGCGGCGGCGGAATGGGTCACGATTATTCTTTTTGCCGAGGTAATCAAACGGTCGTTTACCACCCTCAAGCGGCAGGAGACCTATCTCCTCTATTACGTCGCAGCAGCGTTGATTGCCGCCGAGAGTGGTACGTTTGATGGTTTGATGTACAATCAGTATTTGGTCCAGTCGCCGGCCGCAAAGCAGTTCGGAATCACCAATCTCATTCCTTCGTGGGTAGCTCCGCCTCCTGGCTCGCCGGCAATCATAGCTAGGACCTTCCTGCACAGCGATTGGATCATGCCGATCGTGTTGCTGGTGAGCGGTGTTTTGATCGCCCGCGTCTCTTGGTTTACCGTCGCGTACGTCCTTTTCCGGATCAATTCTGACTACGAGCGTCTTCCCTTCCCGTATGCACCAGTCGCAGCCCAAGGTGCCATCGCCCTCGCCGAAAGCACCACAGGTGAAGAAACCTGGCGGTGGCGAGTGTTCTCTACAGGAGCAATGATCGGGCTCGTTTTCGGCGCCATTTACGTAGCGATACCAGCCATTTCTGGAGCTCTTCTAACCGAACCCATCGAGCTCGTCCCCATCCCTTGGGTCGACTTCACCCAGGTGACCGGGAACTTCATCCCCGCGACGCCACTCGGATTCACGGCGCACTTGGGGCCCATTTTCGCGGGCTTGGTCATGCCGTTCTGGGGCGTTTTCGGGACCTTTCTGGGTATACTGGGCGTTGCGATCGCCAATCCACTACTGCACGACGCCGGTTTCCTTTCGTTGTGGCGTCCGGGCATGGGAGCGATCGACACCTTCTTCCTCAATCTGGTCGATTTCTGGCTGAGCTTCGGAATTGGTACCACCATCGCCATCGCTCTGATCGGCATCTATCAGGTTTTTCAGAGCGTGCGTACCGCTCGGGCTTCGGCCGGCACGAGCAGCGAGCCTCGCAGCTTTGCAGTACCCAAAGGACGCGGCGATTTTCCGATCTGGGTGGCCCTGGGCATCTATGCTCTCAGCGTGACAATACTCGTCTTAATCGCTTCTCAACTTTTGCCAAACTTTGGCAACTTTCTCTGGTTCTTTCTCTTTTTCGGATTCATCTTCACGCCGTTCCAATCGTTTGTCAATGCGCGCTTGGTAGGTATGGTAGGACAAGCAGTAGACATCCCTTTTCTGCGAGAAGTAACCCTGATTCTATCCGGGTACAAGGGTGTGGAGATCTGGTTCGTACCCTTCCCGCTAGGGAACTACGGAGTGCAAACGCAGAAGTTTCGAGAAATCGAACTTACCGGGACCAGTTTTACCAGCATCATTCGTGCGGAAGTGTTCATGGTGCCGATCATTCTGACCTCGACCTTTTTGTACGGGTCGTACATCTGGAAGCTAGCACCCATTCCGTCGTCGTCGTACCCGTACGCGCAGATGGTCTGGCGACTACGAGCGTACCAGCAGTGTTTGTTCATTACAGGAACAATGGCCAGCGAGATGAAGGTCGCGGAGAATCGGACCGCGGCCTCGTGGACGCCTTCCAATCTTATCGAGGACGAATGGTGGTACTGGCGAGGCAGGCTGGTCGATCAGGAGTGGCTGGATTCCGAGGGGACACGGGGGAAGGTGGGGCCTTGGTCTGAAACGAAGTCCTTCTACACGCATTTCGAATCTGACGAGGCCTTGGATGTGCCACCGAAGGTCGAATCCGTCTTAGAAGAAGGAGAGTTAGGCACCATTATCCTGGTGGACGATCTGCCGCGTCTAATTCTGGCCGGGCCGCAAGACGGGAGCACCATGCGTGAGGCAAGACCGTCTCTGGGTGCGGAGGCGGAGAGCGCTCTTCCTGCAGGTTGGTCGTATCATTTCGCCACCGACACCGACCCCCTGTTTTCCAGCTCGTGGATCCAGAGATCGACGGATGAACCTTGGCTTTTCCGTGCGCTCAAGCCGAACATCATAGCTGTTGGCGCAACCTTCGGGTTGGCGGCCTACGTACTGCTCTCGTTGGCGGGGATGCCCATACTCATCATCTTCGGGGCGATTCGCTCGCTAACCACGATGCCGCATCTGATGATCACGGAGTTCGTCGGCGCCTTGTTGGCTCGCTATTACTTCTGGAACCGCTTCGGGAAGAAACAGTGGCGCCAGTACGCTCCGATCCTCGCCGTCGGATTTGCCTGCGGAATGGCGCTTATGGGTATGGCGGCCATCGCCATCGCGTTGATTCAGAAGTCGGTCTCGGTATTGCTGTTTTGAGGTATGGCGTTGCAGTGGGAGAAGTGGTCCAACTTCGGTTGGCAGGGACTTTATCTGAGGATCCCATCGGACTGGAACCTGGGACGGGTCACTGGCGATCGCAAGAGCGGCTATGCGCGCTTGGACGACGCCGAGATCGTGCGGGCCGAGCTCGAGTGGCGTGAGACAAAAAGTAGTTCCAGACGACCCTCTCCCATTTCACAGATCGTCGACCGCTATGTCGATGGTTTGGAAAAGAAGGCCCGAAAATCTGGTACTCCGCTGACCGTTCAACGACAGGCCAAGTTTCTCAAAGACAAAACCTGGTTAGCTCACAGCGACTACGAGGTCTTTACTTGGGACGCGGATTTCCGTGCCTACAATTTGGCGCGGAGTTGCTCTGAGTGTGGTCGCATCGTACTGCTCCGCATCCTGTGCCGACCCGACGAGAAGATAGAGACACAGGTCGAGGAGATATTTAGATCGCTGCGTGACCATTCGGACGATGAGCACACCTATTGGTCGGTGTTTGATTTCAACTTCCACACGCCGCGCGGATACGATCTGCAAAAACAGGAGCTGAAATCCGGGCACATTCAATTCGCGTTCCAGAAGGGGAAGATGACCTGCCGCTTGCAGCGCCTGAGCATGGCAACCATGCTGCTCAAGGGAGTTTCCCTGAAGGACTGGTACCGTGCATTCTTCCGTAAGGATCTGCGCGACCTGAAGCTCGACATCACGGAAACGAAGGTGAAGGGGCACCAGGGCCTTCACGTTAGCGGCAAACCTAGGAGTCGGTGGCGACAGTTGTTGCGACCACTGCCCTTCTTGAGTCCGCGGCCCCGCCAACACATGGATGGCCGTGTTTGGGTTTGCCCCGAAACCAACAAGATCTGTATAGTGGATTTCCTGTGCCCGAAAAAAGATCCTCCCGGCGAGATCACGGAGCAGCTATTAGATGGGTATATTTGCCATTCGAAAGAGTCCGAAGCTGAGCCGCGAGGCGATGCTGAACTCGCGCCCGGCCCGCAATGAGGCATTGACTTGGAACCAGAACGAGGACGGTGAAGTGGTGATCCATGTGCAGCGCCAGGACAATCTTCGTGTGCGCTTGCTGTCCAAGATTTTCTACGTTCCAAAGGAACGGAATATAACACTCGATGAGGTCGGTACGGAGGTTTGGCATCTGTGCAACGGCAAGACATCGGTTGCACAGATGATCGAGCGGCTGGGAACCAAATACCAGCTTAATCGCAAGGAAGCTGAGGTCTCGTTGCTTTCATACCTCAAGACGCTCGGCCAAAAGCGCTTCGTCGGATTTCTCATCGACGGAGAGAAGCGCAAAAGAGGTAGCGGTAAAAAGTGGGATAAGTAGACGATCGACGTCCGCTCGCCAAAAGAAACAGCCAGGTGCTAGTGAGTCGCACCTGGCTGTTGTTTAGGTGTAGTAGAAGTACCGTTACTACTGGAGCAGGGAGAGTGCAGTTTGTGGAACGATGTTAGCCTGCGCCAGCATTGAAGTAGCTGCCTGCGAGAGTATCTGGGATCGGGTGAATGCGGTAACCTCGGACGCGATATCGGCGTCGCTGATCGAGGACTCGGAGTTCTGGATGTTCTCGATCTCGTTCTCGGTGAACGAAATCGTGAATGCCATTCGGTTCATCCAGGCACCTAGGTCGCCGCGCTGGTTGGAAACCTTGTTGATGGCTTGATCGAGCTGAATGATCGAGCCTCGGGCTGATTCCATGGTTCCAATGGAGGTCGTGTTAAGGTTGAGGATATTGCCCGTGGCTCGCATATCGTTTATGGACACCTCGATGCGGTTGTTGATGCCATCGTGCGGGCCAACTTGGAAGGAACCACCAGTGCCGTCGCCGACGACGATCGTCTGGTTGTTCAAGTTACCGTCTTCGTAGCTTCCCGCGGCATGTTGTACGTTGTGTCCGGCAAGAGTTACCTGTATGCCCAGACGGTCGAAGTTGGCGACCATCGTGGTTCCGGTGGCGATCGCATGGTTACTATCCAAAAGCTGGCCTGTATTTATGGTCTGACTGACGGTGCCGTTGCCCAACGTGATCTGACTGTCGTTGGTCGTTGTGCCACTTCCAGAGCCATCGTCCGCCAATGGGGTAGCATTGCCGTTACCGTTATCGTGGAAGGTATAGGTGCCTGTGCTGGCACCGGAGACCTTTATGTCTAGCACTCCAGAGGTATTGCTGGCGGTTACTGCAGTGGACAGAGTGTCATCAATCTGATTACCGAAGCCGGTGAGCAACACCTGGTCGTTGTAGGTCGTCGACAGGGAGATGCGGTCGATTTCCTGCGTCAACTGAGAGTACTCGGCTTGGAGCGACTCCCTATTAAGGTCGTTGATCGTGCTAGAAGCGGCTTGGACGGAAAGCTCTCGCATGCGGATCAAAATGGCGTTGATCTCGTTTAGCGAACCTTCAGCCACCTGGAGTAGGTTGCTGCCCTGCTCGGCGTTTAGGACGTTCATCTTTAGGCCGCTAATCTCGGCCCTCATGCCTTCCCGCACCATAAGACCTGCCGCGTCATCAGAAGCGCGGTTCACACGCAACCCTGAGGACAGGCGCTCCAAGCGGAGATTTAAGTCCCTGTTGTTGGTGTTAAGCCGGCGTCGCGCATTGATGGCCGCAATATTATTATTTACCCGTAATGGCATTAGAAACCTCCTTGTTTCTAATAGGTGTTAAGCTTCTTTGAACGTCAACTTGGCGAAGATAATACTAAAAACTATCAATTATCAGGTCTAAAAATAACTCAATACTATTTAGTATATCTATGCCTAATATCGGTACAGGCTGTGTTTTCCTTTAGAAATATTCTACGTTGTTCCTAATTCGTATTAAGTTTTTTTGAAATTCAATTTGGCGAAGATGCCATTAAAAATTACCAAATAGAAGATCTATACTTAACTCAATACTATTTAGTATATCTATGCCTAATATCGGTACAGGCTGTGTTTTCCTTTAGAAAATTTTGTCCTGGTAAAGCCCTGCGTAGCCCGAAGGCATGAACGACACTCCTGAAAAAATACTCGCCGTGGTAGCCTCTCATCTGCTCAATCCTTCAATGGTTGCGTTAGGGGTTTTTGTTGGGTTGGGTTGGAATAGCGGTGGACAATGGAGTGCGGTGGCCATCGGCGTCCTATTCTATTGTATAATACCGGGTACCGTGCTAGTCTGCCTCAAGCGCCTCGGGTGTATCGACGAGTTCTACCCAAGTGAAAGAAGTCGGCGAGCGCCGCTGCTCGTGTTGGGGGCATGCTTCTACTTCTTGGGGGTACCTGCGCTGTATCTGTCGGATGCTCCACACATCATGTTGGCAGCGGGAGCTGTGTTCCTCGGAAACGCTGTTTTAGCGTGGATCGTTAATCGTCGATGGAAAATCAGCATCCATGCTGTCGGTGTCGGCGCTGGAGTGGTGGTCCTCATTGGAGGAGGAGGGACCGTTTTCTGGCCGGTGGTGGTGACATTGCCTGTGGTGGGTTGGGCGCGATGGACGTTGAACTGTCATTCCGTTATGCAATTAGCTTCCGGGGCCAGCATAGGGAGTATTTCGGCGTGGTCGGCTCTTTCCGCGGCGCGCGAGGTCCACAGAATAATCTTCTAAATGAAATATTTACAATAGTATGGGGGTCGAAATAAAGGGCCAGATCGAGGTGGTAACGTTTCACAATCCAGATACTGGCTACACCATCGCCCGCTTCAAGCCGGAGGGGCAAAAAGAGCGTATCACAGTGGTCGGTACAATCCTGGATCCCCGGCAAGGAGAAGGGATTTCGGTCGAAGGGGAATGGGTGAATCACAAACGTTACGGTCGCCAACTCCGGATCGATTCGTATAGCCAAATTACCCCCTCTACCCTGGATGGGATCCGCAAATATCTGGGCTCTGGTCTGATACGAGGGATCGGACCGGTTTTCTCCGAACGTATCGTCGACAAGTTTGGCGAAGATACCCTAGAAATCATCGAAACCCAGCCACAGAAGCTACTGGAGGTGCCAAATTTAGGAAAAAAAAGGGTAGAAATGATTATTTCTGCCTGGGAGCAGCAGCGCCACATGAAGGATGTGATGGTTTTCCTGCAGTCGAATGGGGTGACCACTGGATACGCTGCTCGCATCTTCAAGAAGTACGGTTCGCGCACAATCGCCATCGTGGAGGAGAATCCCTACCGACTCGAGCGTGACATCGCTGGAATTGGGTTCCAGATCGCTGACGGCATTGCTCGCAGGACCGGAATAGCTCGAGATGCTCCTCAGAGAATCCACGCCGGTATTCGTTACCTGCTCGAACAGGCCGCTGAGCAGGGCCATGTCTTCGTGTTCCAGGTGGAACTGTTGCAGAGGTGCGCCGAGATCCTTGAGATTGAGCCCGGGTTGATCCAACCCGAACTGCAGTGCCTTGAAAGGGCAAACGAAGTTTGTAGGAATCGCGATCGGTATTACTTACCGGCCCTTTTTCACGCTGAGGAGGGGGTCGCCTTGGCTGTTAGCCGACTTGCCAAATCCCGCGGGCGAAGTTTGAAGGGCAGTGCTGAAAGGAACGAGGGTCTGAAATTATCGGTAGGACAACGAAAGGCAGTCGAGTTAGCTGCCCGCGAAAAGGTCCTCGTGGTTACCGGCGGGCCCGGCACGGGGAAGACCACTATCACCAAGGAGCTGTTGAGGCTGTTTGAGAAGGAACGGTTGCGGGTGGTGCTCTGTTCGCCAACCGGGCGCGCAGCTAAACGCTTGTCGGAAGCTACCGGTCGCGAAGCAAAAACCATACACCGGCTTTTGGAGTTCTCCGCTTCCGAGCGAGGCTTCAAAAAGGGAGTCAATGACAAACTGGAAGCAGATGCCATTATCGTCGACGAAACATCGATGATCGATGTGCTGTTGATGAATGCCCTATTAAGGGCGGTTCCCAATGCTACGCGGCTGGTGTTGATTGGGGACGTGGATCAGTTGCCTTCCGTCGGTCCGGGCAATGTCTTGCGGGATATCATAGGTTCGGCGGCGGTTACCGTGGTCAGATTGAAGGAGATCTTCCGGCAAGCAAGCACCAGCAGAATCATAGTAAACGCTCATCTGATCAACGACGGAGAGACTCCAGAGCTGATCAACTCGGAGGACTCGGACTTCTTCTTTGTGGAAGAAGACGAGCCCCAGCGAGTCGCCGATGTTATAGAAGACCTATGCGCTCGTCGTCTTCCTGCGCACAAGGGATACGAGCCGCTACGCGACATCCAGGTGTTAACGCCGATGTATCGCGGTGAGACCGGGGCAGACAATTTGAATCGGCGTCTCCAGCTGCGGCTGAATCCGAATGGCAAGGGATGTAGCCAAGGAGGAGGTGAACTTCGTCAAGGAGACAAGGTTATGCAGGTTCGAAACGATTATGACAAAGGTGTCTTCAACGGAGATTCCGGAATTCTACGTCACATCGATGGTGAGAATCAGGAGGCAGAAGTTATGTTCGACCATCCGGTTCCCTACGATTTTTCCGATCTCCATCAGTTACGCTTGGCTTACGCCATCAGCATACACCGCTCGCAAGGATCCGAGTTCAAGGCGGTGGTGCTACCGCTGAGTACGCAACACTATGTCATGCTGCAGCGCAATCTCTTGTACACTGCGGTCACCCGCGCAAAGGAAATCATCGTGATCGTCGGCACGCGAAAGGCACTTAACCTAACCGTCAAAAATGATTCCGTCGCCGCTCGTAACACCACGTTGGCCGATCGCTTGCGAGAGTTGGGAGCGGCACTCCAGGAGCTATAGTTATGGTCACAGAAGGACCGTCGAGAGAAGACGAGACGGGACAGGGCGCTTGGATCACAATTGCAATCTCTTGAAGATCCGTTCGGGTATCGTTTTGATTACCAACATTATGAACCTCCAGAACCACGGCGTGTACACGACGTCCCTCTTCTTGGCGTATCCGATAAGGATATCACGGGCCACGCGTTGCGGCGAAGCGACTAGGAAAAGCCCCTCTATATCTTCTGTCATGGGTGTGTCGACAAATCCCGGCTTCACGGTCATCACGTGTATACCGACTCCCGCCAACCTGTTGCGCAGGCCCTGAAGATAGATGGACAGCCCACCCTTGGCGGCTCCATAGATGTAGTTGCTTTGCCGCCCTCGGTCACCCGCGACCGAGGTTATCCCGATGATACCCCCTCGCTTGTTGTTGCTGTAGAGATAGTTTGCTATCAGGCTCAAGATTTGCGTCGCCGACAGGAAATTCGTGCGCAAAATGCGATCCTGTTCGGCAAGATCGCGAATCGCATGTCCATGCTGTCCCAAATAGCCGAAAACTAGAATCGCTAAATCGAAGTCACCAAAGCGTGCGCGCAGTTCATCTTCGGTTTTGCACGGCGCCGACAGGGCGTCGAATTCCACTAGGTCGATTTGTCGCCGGGTGTGCAGCTGTAAATCGCTAACGAAAGGTCGCAGCTCGTTGCTTTGCCGAGCGGCCAACGTTAGATCCGAGCCTTCTCGAGCTAGTTGGGTGGACAAAGCTTGTGCGATAACCGACTTGGCGCCAAGAATCAACGAGCGAGTTGTCAATAAATCCCCAATCTTTCGGATTGTGCCGAACGAAAACGATTTTTGGGATCGTACTTTCCCTTGATCCCCTTGAAGGTCTCGATCTCGGGATACATGGTTTCGAAGTTGTTGCGTTCTAAAACGGCATCCTTTGCCAGATATACTCTCCCTCCGGCTGTGGCTACCTCTTCATCCAGATGGCGCAGGAATGAAACTGTAGTTGAGCGCAAGGGGAAATCCAAAGCCAGCGTGTAGCCAGCAAGCGGAAACGACAGCAATCCGCGCCCAGGTCCGAAGGCCTTCAGAACCGCGAGGAACGAAGCGTTTCCTTGGGAAGCTATGGAAGTTAAAATCTTCTCCATTGCCGAGCGTCCCCCAACGGCGGGCACAACAAACTGGTATTGCAAGAAGCCATCACGTCCGTAAAGTCGATTCCAGTTTCCCAGGGTATCGAGAGGATAAAAGAAAGGATCGTAGTGAATAAGACGTTTGCTGCGGTTGCCATTGCGGTGGTAGTATAGCCTATTGAAGGTGCGAATATGCCATTTGTTGAGTAGGCACCGAGGAAGCTCGAAGGGGATGGAGCGAATCTCAGGACGGTGAAGTATCAGCAGTTCATCGTCCGATGGACGGCTCTCGTGATTGCCCAAGTGTACGATGCCTCTACCAAGTCGATTGCCTCGGACGAGGCAATCGACCCACGCGACGGAGTATGTATACTCATTGGCGGTTTCCTCTAACAAATCGCAGGTATGGGCGAAGCAGGATGTCTTCAACGATTGCAACTTGATGTTTGTGGAAGAGATTGGACGAAGCTGGAGGGTTGCAGCGTACACCAAACCAGTCAAGCCCATTCCCCCAATAGTTGCCTCGAAGAGATCAGAATATGCGTCGGATGAGCATCTCAAGCAGCGTCCGTCCGCCAAGACCATGTAGAGCTCGCGAATATAGCCCGCGATGGAACCTTCAACATGATGATTTTTGCCGTGCACATCTGCGGCGATGCAGCCTCCCAGCGTGGGAAATTTGGTGCCCGGTGTAACCGGAAGGAACCAACCTCGGGGTACAGCAAACTGTAAGATCTTTTCAAGCGTGACCCCAGCTTCGGCGTGAAGAAGCCCAGATTGGTCATCAAAATCCAACAGGTGATCGAGGGGAAGTGTGGAGATTAGGTTATCGAAGATACAGGCGTCGCCGTAGCTTCTTCCGTTTCCTCTGGCCAAGAGCGGTTCGATCTCCTGCACGAAACGTTCGAGGTCGCTGTGAAACCGTGCGCGATGTATCTGAGCTTCCCGGCGGGGGTATCTTCCCCAACCGCTGACTTCTACTATCGGCATGACGACGATGTTTGAAACTTCTGGGATCCGCGTCAGACTAATTGTCGTGACAAACGCTGCTCAAGCTTGTGGACGACGACGGTCCGTTCGAAGAAAGGAGGTGCGAATCCTATGATACGGATAGCGGTTACACTCGGCAAACAGTCGCGTGGTTGCCGCTGGTGCAGCTGAGACCGATCTTAGGTTAACTCCGAACGAGAGGAATTTTGAGTTCGATATATCCATTGGAAATGCCACCCGAATTCAGCTATCTGGTGCTGAGCATTTTGGTGCTCGCAGCCGGGCCCACCTTGCAGGTCTTGGCGCAGCGATTGCCCCGTCTTCTTCGAGCCGTGAACCTGGCTGTTTCGGCCGCCGTCGGATTGCTGGTTCTCCTGCACATCTTGCCTGAAGTTGTCGCCGAAGTAGGAGTCATCGCTGTTGTTGCTGCTGCTGCCGGAATGGCTGCACCGACCTTGGTGGAGAGGAAGCTCCACCGTCTGGCCACCCGAGCGCATGCTACGGCACTCTTGCTTGCTGTAGCAGGCATCGTTCTCCATGGATTCATCGACGGCATGGCTATTGCCACCGGCAGGGCATCATCCGATGCCCTGCCGGTGGCAATCTTACTGCACCGCATTCCGGCGGGAATGGCTGTGTGGTTTCTGGTATCCAACAACCACGGAAGGTGGTTGGCAGTAGTGGCTCTTCTGGGCATCGCCGTCGCTACCGTGACCGGGTTTCTGACTATCGGCTTGCGTCTGAGCGAGCCGAGCAGCCCTTTGCTTGCCGGTTTCCAAGCGCTGGTGGCAGGTTCGCTGTTACACGCGCTTATACACCGCCCACACGACCATCATGGGCATTCTGAGCAGGTGGGTACGTCTACATGAAGTTACCCAGATCCGCGTTTGCATGTCCAATGGCAAAAGTTATATTCCATCTAATACCTCCCGAAGAGTTCTTCAAAACGCAATCTCACCTTCAATGTCTTATGAAAGCAGTAAGGATAGGCTTCTCGTTCAAGCCCTGGGCAAGTCCGATCTTAAAGGGATAGTCGTCCACGCAAGTAAGAACAATCCTTTCGCAGTGCTCCCACAAGACGTTTCGGCCGGGACAGAAGACTGCCAGAGCATATCTCGCCCGCGAACTCATGGTGCTCATTGCTGAAGGGGTGAACGTGGCGACCATACTGCCGGTTGCGACGGTTGGAGAAATGGGCGAGATAATCGGCAAGCCAGGGTCGGCTACCGTGTAGGTCGGCAAACAGAATAACATCTTTAAGCTTCGCAAAGCCAATTTCGACTACACGATGATGGCAGATCGCCAAATGCGCGCGAGTGTTTGTTGTAACATCATATATGTGTTTTCTTGCAAGCTGAACAACTACCACGTGGGATTGCGTGTTTACCAGTTCGAACACGATCGTTTTCTAGGGCAGCTCAGTGTCCTGAAGCGCCAGCTCGACCAACAAGAAGTGTGCACTAGCGACGCGGTCGATATAGCCGCCAAGTACGGGGACCTGAGCGAATACGAGATGGAAATGAACGGACAGGTGAAGGATCTTGTTCCGCGAATACTCGTCGACGACGATGAGCCTGAGTTTCGACGCTTGGTCGTCAAGACAGTTGACCTTGACATCTCGTGCGCCTCTCGGAAGATGCCCAACCGGCTACCGACGTCGTCCGCGAGGCGTAGATGAGCTTGGTGCTCACGGATATACGCATGCCAAACATATACGGTTTTGCTCTCCCGACGAAATTGCGCAGCCAGTTTCCAGATTTTCCCGCGCGGGCGGTATCGGGCTATGTCTATGTCCCCGAGATCGGAAAACACGAATTCGATGGATTCACTGATAAGCCGGTCAGCTTGAAACACCTGCGGTCAGTGATGGAGGAAGTAGTACACAAAGACCAGTGAATCTATTCCGGATTAGGTGGGTCTACTTCCGTCAGCACCGCCTCGCTCTCGTTGGTGCTGGGATCGTTGTCGCTCTTCTTGTGGTTGCTTTACTGGCGCCGATTATAGCACCTCGGAATCCCATTGAGCAAGACCTGTACAATCGTCTTCGCAGTCCCGACCTGAGCTATCCTCTCGGTACGGACGATTTCGGTCGAGATATTCTCAGTCGGATCATCTACGGCTCTCGCATTTCACTGCGTATCGGTTTGATATCCATATCCATTGCTCTGTTGGCCGGTTCGATCATAGGGCTTGCAGCTGGTTGTCGAGGTGGGATCATAGACTCGCTCGTGATGCGTTTCATGGACATTATTTTGGCGTTTCCCAGCATTCTTCTGGCAATTGCCATTGTCGCCGTGATCGGCCCGGGAATCGAGAACGTCATGATCGCCGTGAGTATCGTTTTGGTTCCTCAGTTTGCCCGACTCGTACGAGCGTCCGCTCTTTCGATCCGAGAGTTACCGTACATTGAAGCAACGCGCGCGTTGGGGAGCGGTGAGTTCCGGCTAATGTTTCGAGGCGTATTGCCAAACTGCTTAGCGCCCCTCATCGTGCAGGCCACCTTGAGCTTGGGGACGGCAATGCTCGACGCCGCTGGATTGAGTTTTCTGGG
>CAYNZV010000080.1:0-20547 GCA_964401715.1 uncultured Gemmatimonadaceae bacterium
TCCGTTTCCATCGAACAGATCAAGTTGATCGTTCAGCATGATCAGCACTTTGATATTCGATTTGGATGGACTCCTTGCCGATACCGAGAAGCTACACCGGAGAGCGTACCAAGAGGTTTTCGTCGAAAAGGGATTCCGGCTAGACGACAAGAGCTACGACGATCACTGGATTCGAGACGGTAAGGGGATCGTCGAATACGTTGCCGCAAAACGGCTGAATCTCGATCCCAACGATATCCGTCCCAGGAAGGCGGCTCGTTATGACGTCTTGGTGCGCTCCAATGTCGAACCTATGCCGGGTGCGGTCGCGGCCCTGCAATCGCTCGGGCAGCAGAAGAGGTTGACCTTGGCGACCTCATGCTGCCGCGAAGCGGCCTATGTCGTGTTGGAGACTCTCGGAATCCAGACGTTCTTCGAACACATTGCAACCAAGGAGAGCGCGGCGCGCGTGAAACCGTTTCCCGACGTCTTTTTGGCGGTAGCAGGTGCTGTTGGCATTCCGCCAAAAGAGTGCTTGGTGGTGGAGGATTCGCAGAAAGGCGTATTCGCTGCCATCGCGGCAGGGATGCCATGCATTGCGGTTCCCAATGCGCAAACGAAGGGTAACGATTTCACCAAAGCGGCCAAGGTGTTGTGTTCGCTCGAAGAACTAACGCTTGAAGTAATCGAGGAATGTGGCCGCCAACCGACGCGCTTTACCGAATAGTACGACCTACTCTCAGGAGCGGTCGTCGGCGGAAAGGCGAATTAATTGGACTTAGCATTATGCCTGTTCACAACGGAGCGATTTGTCGTCAAGTAGTGGTGCTCGGTCACGTCACAGGATTGGAGGGGGCAGAATTTGACTACCGTCGTCCAGTCAGTAATCACGCCCGCGGTGAACAAAATGCTCCCAGATCCATGTCAGGGCGAGTAAGATCGGCAACGCGTCAAAGTTGGTTTCCGCTGAGTCTTGGAAAATAAAGATTTTGTGTCTCAGGTCGGAACAGTGGATACGCAAGAGCAAATAACCGTACCTCGTTTCAACAGGTGAGTGTCAATTCATGCCAAAAAAGATCGGAATACTGAGCGATACTGAGTGGCCACAGGCGGGGTTCCATTTCGAGCTGCCAATTCGACCGGAATCGACGGCCCTGGGGGTGATCGATGTCCAGGGATATGCATTGCACACCGATGCGCATCTCGCCCATACGGTGTGCCGGCACAACCCCGAGCTACAAACAGACTTTCTTGAACGGACGGAGACGATGATTGCGAACATCCAACGGCTTCTCGGCGTTTTTCGCGACCACGAGCGACGGGTGTTTTTCACCCGTCACGGCGCCCAAACCCGTGGTGGAGACGATATGATCGTGCGACGTCGTGGCCGTGAGAAAGTTGCTCTATCCTCCTCTAAGGATGAATCGGGCCACATGGCGGTGAACGGTGATCTAGGGTATGAGATCGACGATCGTGTCGCACCGCAGGATGACGAACTGATCCTGGACAAAAACACCAGTAGCGCGTTCCACGCGACGCCGATCGATCTGTATCTGCGTAACATGCAGATCGAAACCATGGTGCTGACCGGAGTAGCAGCCGACATGTGTGTGCTGGCTACAGCCATCGATGCCGCGGACCGCGGGTTCCACGTTATCATCGCCTCGGACGCTGTGTCCACCTGGGATCGTGGCAGCGCCGAAGTCACCCAAATCCTTTTCGGCCGTATCTGGGGGTATGTCATGGCTACCGAGGACATCATTCAATGGATGACAACCGGCGAAAGGCCGGCGAAAACCCGCTTAGAGGTTTAGTTATAGCGATGTGAATTCATTAGGTGATCTCGACTGTATTGGCGCCTGCAAGCAAAGCCTCCTAACCCACTGTCAGCAATACCTACAACAAGAATCACTGCGAAGTCTCAATGCCCGAGTCGTACAAACGGGCAGGATTCGAACTGGCGATGTGGCGCGGAAATAATCATAGGTTTCGTGTGCGCGACGATCACTACAAACCTACGTCTGGGTACGGCGTTTACTACTAGTCGCTCACGTTGAGAAATTGATGATAACCGAAAGCGAACTGTCCCATTCAGCAGCCTTACCGGATACTTCCTCTGAGCATCTATTGCGCGATTTTGTCAGTAGAGGGCTCGTTATCCTATCCCCAGAACGTCTTGGGATTCCGGCGGAGGTCCATGAGCAGGTATACCTCCAAGAAAAGGAAGCTTATCTCGCAGCCACACCGGTGACTCCGTCGAGCATTCCCGGAGTCATAGAGGTGCTTAATGCGCCGGGATTGGTTGCGGCGTGCGACCAGCTCGTTGGTGAAAATTGGGCAATCGTGCCATTTACTCACAACGCTTCTTTCACGAGCGGGCCGCGGGATCAGCACTGGCATAAAGATGACAACGGACCCTACAATGGTCGGAAGCAGCGCCACCACCAGGCGGTGCAGATCGAAATGCTGTACTTCCCCCAGGAGGTCAGGGCGGATATGGGGCCGACGGCAACCATTCCCTATTCGCAGTACTGGACTTTCAATCACGAAGAAAACCATGACAACTTCGCCGGTGCCGATCATCTCGACTTCGATTACCAGATTTCCGGTATGGAGAGAGAGCTTGTTAGCGGACCGGAATCGAAATACGACCTCGACGATATTGTTTGTCGCCGTACGGCTCACGATGTTCGTATGCGGGAGGCGGTTGTACAAACGGGATGGCCGCTGGTGCGGCAGTTCGAAGTAGCCCCACTGAGGGCGGGGAGCATTGTTCTCTATTCCCACAACACCTTTCACCGCGGCAACCACAGACGAGATGACTGGCGGACATGGGACGACAATCCACGCTTCATGTGGCGGTTCTGGCTGTATCGTACCACCGACCCTGTTAATTCGGAGGCCGCTGTCGACGAGCCGGCATGGAACCAGATTGGCATAGATGCGCTGACCGGTATAGATCTAAGCCAAACCAGCGACGATGTCACAACGGTCTGGGACTACCATCACCGTTGGATACAAAGTGGAATGCAGCCGGCTTCTCGAACAATCGACACAGCCGATGCCGAGGATCTGTGCGCACAATTGCACGCCAAAGGGGATGATGCTGAACCAACACGAATCGGAGCTGCTTACAGGCTGGCATCCATGAGTGACCGAGCCAGTGCGGTGGAGTTGTTGGAAAAGGCGCTTTATGTGGAGCGGGAAAGCGTGCGGCGTGCGGCGACCTATGGGCTGGTGGCGGTTGGTCCAGATGCCACCGACGTCTTTCTTCGCGCTACGGCGTCACTTATCAAGTGGGTAAGGAAAGCGGGAGTGTATGGCATCGGCGATGCCAGTTCCCTCACCGAACAGGTGCTGTATGCGGTAGTGCGGCTGCTCGAGAACGACCCTTCGATATACGTGCGCTCTGTTGCTGCCGGCACCCTCGGTTGTCTTGGTAGGCGGGCGGTTGCCACCGGTGTAGGTGCGTCGCTGATACCTTCGTGTTTGCAAGCACTCATGGGGAGTCTCGAGCGCGAGGAGAATCGACTCAGTATGAATTTAGCCCAAGATCGGTCGATCAAATTCGTGCGTCCCTCCGACGAGTCTGACGTGTGCGAAGGTATGGGCATCGATTTGGGCTTGGATCGCTTCGATCCGGTGCGTTCGGCGGTGCGGGAGAACGTGCTGTGGTCCGTTGTGATTCTTTGTTCGCATGGTGGCGAGGTGCTGGGCTCCGCATTGGCGCTGGTGGTACACGGATTGCGGCAGGTGATGAGAGAAGATCGGAACGTCTTCTGCGTAGGGTTTGCCATGGATGCGTTGAATCGACTGGCGCATTTACACGCGAAAAGAGAATCACCATTGATCGCCGACTTACGAAACGAGCTCACCGAGATCCTCCGGGAATCATCGGTCCTTAGCTGGGAAGCGCTCATTCGTGCCGGTCTCGATAACGCTAGCTTGACACAGTTCAAGAAAGATGCTCCGTAGTCTAAGATACAGCGTCAATTCCAAACAGGAGGAGGTTGAGTATGCCAGTGAAATCGTTTCACAAAACCGCCGAGTGGAAACCGGGTTTGCGGACCTATTTCGAGTATCGCGATCTGGGAGTCGTAGAAGCTACCAATGGCAAAGTGCTGGCACATGTCATCCGAGCGTCCGACTCGTGTCCTGGTCCGGGTGGTTACCACATCCACGATCTCGAATTTCAGATGAACTACGTGCTGAAGGGTTGGACACGAGTGGAGTTCGAAGACGAAGGCGAGGTTCGTTTCGAAGCTGGTGACAGCTGGTACCAAACGCCGATGATCAAACACGAAGTCCTCGAGTTTTCAGATGATTTCGAGGTCATCGAGATCACTATGCCGGCCGAGTTCCCGACCCATGACGCGGAGCGTGGATAGTGAAACGTTGGTGAGGGAAAGAATTTGGGACGGCTAAGCGGGAAGATAGCAGCAGTTACCGGTGGTGCGTCGGGTATCGGCGAGGCTACTGTTCGGTTATTTGTAGAGGAAGGTGCCCGCGTTGCGTTTGCCGATCGCGATGGAGTTCGAGGTGTCGGGATCGCCGAAGAGATCGTGGCGAATGGAGGAGAGGCCTTTTTTGTAGAAGCCCATATGGAGAACGAGGCCGCATCGATCGCTTTCGTTGAACGGACGGCAGAACACTTCGGCAAGCTCGATATTCTGGTAAACAACGTCGCCATTCGTTTGTACCAGACCGTGGCCGAGGCCAGTGAAGAAAGCTGGGACAGGATTTTCAGCGTCAATGTGAAGAGTTACGCGTTCTGTGCCAAAGCTGCCATACCAAAAATGCGTAATGCGGGCGGCGGAAGCATCGTTAACATCGCCTCGAACAATGCCGTCATTGCTGGCACAAACACCGTTCAATACGATACCACCAAAGCAGCGGTCGCCGGCTTAACCCGAGGAATGGCCCGCGCCCACGCCGAAGAGGGTATCCGCGTGAATGCCGTCTGTCCTGGACCTACTTATACTCCCTTCCACCAGAAACGGGCGGAGAAGGCGGGTCAGACGGATGAGGAGTTCAAGAAGGAGTTCTCCAGCCCATTAATGTTGAAACGAACAGGCACACCACGAGAAATTGCGACTTGTGTCCTCTTTCTAGCATCGGATGAGTCTTCCTTCGTTACAGGTTCGTGCTTGTTTGCGGATGGCGGTCAGACGGCCATGTGATGTCGTCGGAGGTCCGGGTTAGAACCATCGATCTTGAAGGGACGTTGTGTGCCCCAGCATTTCGCACTTCCGAGCGCTTGGTCACGGCCATCAATGGTTGCATCGATTCTGGTTTTGTGACGGCCATCGAAACCGCGTAGCCTTATCTATAGGTATCCAACACCCCCGCCTGATCTTTGCTGAATCTGCGCGAACGATATCCTCAAATACCACAACGGAAGCTGCTTGTATACGAACGCTATTAGTGAGGGGGCATCGGCGAAATGCATTCGACAGTTGTGGAATGCCCTGAAAGATCTGGTGCTTTCGATACAATTGACCGAAACCGCAAAGCTCTAAACAAGCCAACATCTGGGTACGAGGCCGTTACGTTTAAGTTCGTCGATTTAAGATCGATCAAGGTCGGTGTGGCCAAATTTCTGGTGACGACAAAAGTGTGTTCATGTATTTCCGTATCAGTACTGTCGGAAGAAGGCAAGGTTGGAATAATGAACGGTTGCTTGACCGCAAACATTGCCAGGCCGACAGCATGCAAGGGCAACGACATGTCGGTTCGGTTGGGAATTGACTTTGACGCCGCAATGGAACTTGGGGATTAGGGGAAAGATATCGACATTTTGCAGCGAAGCGGTGTGGCGGTGGAGATTTCCGTCCCCTAGATGAAGGTGTGGGCGGATTCAGTCACCTTGTCCAAAAGTGAAAATGGGGTGGCGGTGGTGGATCGAAGAATTCGTAGCTACGTTTTCTCGGTCGAGAGTCGCTTCTACGGGTCGTGGGAGATCCAGTAATTCACCTGATTCCGTACGGAAGTAGTAGAGGCCGACACCCTTAATCCTTTTCCCATGGGAGTGCCTTCGCGATGTGAGCCTTGCGCATGTTGCCTAACCAGATTGGCCAGAACCAATTGGTTTCGCTTCCAGCAGGCAGGAAAGATGGATCCACCGGGTATTTCCTCGATTGATCGATCTCTTTTTTCACGTATTTCGTGATCGCCGAATACGGAATCCAGGCAAAGGTGCTGCGTTCCAGATAGGCGTCACTCGAATCTGGAGGTGCGTGGTTTATCACCCGCTGTGCCGGAACGAACGGCACTTCTGCAAAATAGGTGGCGAAGGATCCGTCCATGACGGGTGTCTGTCCTTTGATTCTGCGCAAAAGGTCGGCACGGTCGAAATACCCCCTCGACTCCTCTTCGGCTTTGTGCGCGGCGGTTTCTTCGGTAGCCTCACCTTCCCGCGCTCCACCTCCGAATCCTGCCCAACCCCTGTTGTTGGCCGCGTGTTCGGCTAGCAACAGGTAAATCTCGCTGTTAGACTGGAGATAGAGTACCATCCCGGCCGGAGGTTGGGCTTCGGTAGTTCCGGCCAGGAAAAGTATTAGACCGGTCAGGATTGTTCGTCTCATCTTTACTCTATCAGGGTCGAATCGTCTGCTCAAGGTCATATCCACAATGCCACCTCTTTCGTTACACTTACCGCGCCAAAAGTAGTTACAAAGCTCGAATCCTGCATCGGTATCCTCGAGCCACAAAGCAAAACACACGTCGATAACCGATCACAATGAAAACTCGTTCGCTTTGTTGACATTAGCCGGTTTGGGGGAATTCATTGCCGCCGAAATCGCTGGCTACAACCCCCGCGACGTCACCTTGATCGTTATGATCTTAGGTCGGAACTGGGCACCTATGAACTGATCATGAGAACCTTAGTGCAATTATGCAGGTGAGTCACGGGCAAGAGATCGAACTGATAAAGGGATTTGGCATCTACGAGGGTAGCGTGCTCGGATAGTGCGACATTGCCGTGCTGACACATCGATTAAATGGACCAATGTGCCCGATTGCTTGCTGTGCCATACAGCCGCAATCCTGAAAAAATAGAGCATTCGTGGGCAGAAGAGTTTTACGCATGAACAATCTGGTTCCCATCAAGGGTCTCGGATACAGAGATTGCAAATGTTATACTCATTGTTTTCAGTTAATGGTATTGGCCAAGAGGGACTGCTTTTCGAAAATAACGGGAGGAGCGGTCGAGTTCTGGGTGAATCGACAGGTGAGGTCAAATGACGCAAGGGCTTTCTTTTCAACAGGTAGAACAGTTCCAGGACGACGGATTCCTGATCGTCCGCGATCTGCTACCTCGAGATGCCGTCGATCCCTTGATAGGTGACATCGAGCGAAAGGTGGATGACTGGATCGTCGAGGCGGTAGCAAGGGGAATTCTACATCCTCGAGATACCTTCGTAGAAGCATCTTTCGAGACCCGCCTTGCCTTGGCTTCTAACCGCTCCTCGGAGCCAAGCTGGATGTGGGAGCAGATACAAAGCAAAAGGAACAAAACCGCTGGCATGTTCACCCTGCGAACTTGGCCTACTTTGCTTGACGTAGCCGAATCGTTGCTTGGCCCTGAGATCTTGGCGCATCCGCAGACCGTGTTACGGGCCAAACTGCCCGATCAGGAGGAGACGGTGGTGCCTTGGCATCAGGATCTGGCATACCTGATTCCGGAAAAGGCGGGGGATACCCTTGTCGTGAATTTCTGGATACCGCTGGTCGATGCTACCACTGAAAACGGCTGCTTGCAGGTGATTCGCGGATCACATCAGGCCGGCCTATTACCGCACGAAGAAAAGATCACCATCTATGTCGGAGTGTCCGACGCCGATCTACCCTCGGGAGAAATAGTAACCTGCGACGTTAACGTTGGCGACGCGGTGTTGACTATGGAACGCCTCCTGCATCGCTCCATACCCAACATGACGGACACAATACGTTGGAGCGTCGACTCAAGATATAGCCAAGTCGGCTTACCTACCGGTCGCCCCCATGCGCCCGGCTTTGTGGCCCGCAGCAAAGCCAAGCCCGACAGCGTAGCACGTTCCCATCACGATTGGATCCACCTGTTCACTGAGGCGGGGTTGGACTGGCAGGAGCGCAGGCGCAGTCGGTGGAGCGAGGACCTGTTCGAGTTAATCGAACAAATCAATACACGACCGCTTCCGTTTTCGTTCTGCACTGTGCGTGAGATGTGGACCGACGAGCATGTCTCTAAGCAGATGCTGGATTTGCATCGGGACTCGGAGGTGGGTTCTTCTCCTCGGAATCAAAGTTTTATTGACCGTGCCCAGGATTGGATCGTCTCCCATTTTGGGATTGCGAAGGGAACCAAGGTAGCTGACTTTGGGTGCGGTCCGGGATTGTACGCGATGCGACTGGCAAAAGTAGGCGCTTACGTGACCGGCATAGATTTTTCGGAAAGATCGATCCAGTACGCCACCAAGATAGCGACCGCCGAAGGATTGTCGATCAGCTACGTGAACGAAAACTATCTCGAATACGAAGCTGTCGACCGCTTCCACCTGATCGTTCTAATCGGCCACGATCTTTGTGCCCTGAGTCCTGCCAAGCGCAAACAACTGCTTGGAAAATTTCAAAGTATGTTGTTGCCGGAGGGTTCGATTCTGCTGGATGTGTATTCGCTTAACCGATTTTCTAAACGCACGGAAAACCAACAGTTCACCACTCATTCCGATGGGGGATTCTGGGCTCGGGTGAAGTACTACGAGTTTGAAAAAACGTTTAAATATGACGACGAGAAGGTGGCTCTAGAGCAGTATACCATCATCGAGTCCGGCCGCAATCGGACGTTTTACAATTGGTTTCAACATTTTTCCCCAGAGGATCTGGCCAGCGAGCTTGCCGAATGCGGATTGAAGGTAGAAGAAACCTACGCCGACGTCGCGGGTCGATCGTTCGACCCCGAAGCTGATGATTTCACCGTGGTTGCAAAGCCGGCTTGAATTGAAATGGGGCCGAAGTGCGGTGTCGAATCCATTGGAGGACTCGCTCTTTAGCAATCGGAACTCAATGAAGTTGAATCTTGAGGTTAGGCCAGAAGACCTGAATATGGCTGGACGTTTGGAAGCAGATGGCAGACGACTGCGACGAGATGGTGGCAGTTGCTTGATCGCCGGCAAGCCGATCATAGCAGCATGCTGTGCTTGTGACGGTGACATGTGAAGCTGGTTTCCTACAATATCCACTTCGGATTGGGTGCCGATGAGCGCTACGATCTGTCGCGTATTGCAGACGTCGTTCGCGGCGCGGACGTCATCGCCCTACAGGAAGTTGAACGATTCTTTCGACGTTCCGGGATGGTGGATCAGGTGGCGGAACTCGCCGCTTTATTGCCTGATTATTACTGGGTGTACGGTGAAGGATTGGACGTGGACGCTAGCACCGTCGACACCAACGGGCGCGTCTGTAATCGGCGCCGGCAGTTCGGCAACATGCTGCTATCCCGTTTTCCTATTCTCAGTAAACGCAACCACTTGTTGCCGAAGTGGGGTACGGTGGATCAGATAAGCTTGCAACGCAGCGCCCTCGAAGCTGTCATCGCCTTCGACTCGAGAGCGGTCAAGTTTTACACGATGCATCTGCATCACCTTGCCTCCAGATTTCGTCTTCAGCAATTAGACCACTTGTTGGATCTGGTAGCGCAGGCTCCGCAGGCCGGCGGCGTTTGGTGCGGCAAGCATTACAATCCAGATGCCGGCTGGACCGACGATCCGCCGCCGCCGATGCCGTTAGAGACCATCATGATGGGTGATTTTAATTTCACCACCAAGTCAGAGGAATATGGCCGAATCGTAGGACCATTCGACGCGCGCCGGGGCCGCCTGGTGAACGTAGCGGGTTTTGCTGACGCCTGGGTCGCCGCCGGTCACGCCGAAGACGACGGTGAGACCGTTGACTCCGCTGGTGGACACGGTGGTCGATTAGATTACTGTTTTGTCAGCGCCTGGCTGGCTCCAAATGTCGCCGCCGCGTACGTCGATCCAGATGCCCAGGGCTCCAACCACCTGCCATTGTTTGTGGAAATCGATCTTTAGCTGCACCGCAGCTGCCATCGCAAACGGAAGCATCTCATGCACCCAAAACAGAAGGGGGTTTTTTATGAACATAATCCTCGTTGGATGTGAATTCGCAGGTAAAACCACACTCGCCGCTGAAATCGTCGAATGGTCCGAGGCCAACCTGGGAGGAAGCAGTCATTTCCACGATCACTTCACCATCCCTTCCACAGAGCTCTCGCCGGAGGCCGCAGCCAGCTACAAGGCAGTACATCCTCAGGTCAAGGAGATGTTTCAGAGGTTCATGATCTCCTATCACGCCTCCGACGGTTTTTTCGGCAACGCCGATCACAACCTCATGGGGTTCCATATCGAAGAAGCTGTGTATGCGCCTCTTTATTACGGATATGGTGGTCCCAATACCCAATCGCCCTTGCGCAGTCCGAACGGTCAACGAACCGAGATGGCGCGACATATGGAGGCGGAGATTCTCGAGCTTGCGCCAAAGGTTGTTTTGGTACTGATGAAGACGACACCTGAGGTAATTCGGGCACGGATGGCCGCCAATACTTACCCGGACGTGGCAACTGTCGAACGACAGAAGAAGTCGAAACTGTTCGGCGAACCCACCCGTGGGGTTGTCAAGGAAGAGGACGTGGAACACGTGCTGGCGCGATTCGAGGAAGAATTCGAAGCCAGCTTGATTCCCAACAAGATGGTTCTGGATACCACCAGCGCCACCGTTGAAGAAACACTTGCCGAGTTTGTAGCGGGCGTGCAGCCGTTCCTTTCTACAACAGACAAGGAGAGGCTGGCCAAACCAAGCTAAGCAAAGGGATAACGTTGAAGAAGGACAAAGAATACACCGTACGCGCTGTCAGCTGCTGCCACGAGGCGACGGAAGAAGAAACCTACCAGGCTTTGGTGCGGGCCACCGATCCGCTCATCACCGCATGGGAGCGACTCGGCAAGGCCGGCCGCATTGGTCTGAAGATCAATCAGGATATGCGACTGGACGAGCTGATCATGTACAAGGGGATGTGTCAACAGCTGGTCTGCGACAAGGTGGTGCGGGCGACTCTGCGGTTGCTGCGCGAGCGTACTGACGCCGAGATCGTTTGCACGGACGTTAGTTATTACGGCATGTACAACGGCACCGACCCGATAGAGACGGCAACGGCCCTTCCGGCGCTAAGCGAATACGGCGTCGAGTACATCGTAGGTAGCCGAGCGCCCATGAAGGTGTACGATGTCCCAGGCGGAGGGCAGATGTTCGCCAGGTACGTATTGCCGGAACCGGCGGTAGAATGCGACGAGTTCATCTCCTTGGCAAAAATGAAAAACCACGAATTCATGGGAATCACTTTGAGCCTGAAAAACCTGTTCGGTCTCATGCCTGGGGAACCCCGTGGTCACACCCGACATTATTTCCACCACTTGGTGCGAATGCCCTACATGCTTGCTGACCTTGGCCGCATCTTCCGTCCTACGCTGAACATCGTCGACGGGTTGATCGCCCAGGCGGGTCAGGAGTGGGGCAATGGGTTCGACGAAGGACCAGTGGTGGAGGCTAACGTCCTGATGGCCGGTGACCACACCATTGCCACCGACGCCTGTGGGGCCCACTTGATGGGACACGATCCAGCCAGCGATTGGCTCGTGCCGCCGTTCAACCGCGACCGCAACGCCGTCAAGGTTGCCGCCGAAGGAGGTTTTGGAACGGTGGATCTCGACGAGATCGATTTCGAGAGCGAGGTCGAAGCTTCAGTCGGAAAATTCTACGCGAATCTCACTGATTCAATGGAGATCGTGCACAGCTGGCGACGCACCACCTGTGAGCAGGGGCTCTATTATCGAGACCATCGAGAATCGTTCTTCGATCATTATGCGGGTCAGTACGTGCTGCTACAGGAAGGAGAAGTTCGCTGGCACAACAAAGTCAGTGATCTAGATCAGAGCCGGCGCAAGCTCGCCGGTAAAAAGCCGGAACAGGCGATGTTCCTGAAGTATGTCGATCCCGAGGAAGCTGAAGAGGAACACTTCAACGTGTACGAAAGAGGCCTGGAACATTTCGACAGGGATCGAGTGAATGCGTGAAGGCTGGCCGTCCAATCGCGAGCCCTATCGTCGCGGCACCTATAATAGATCGAAATAAGTGCAGCTTTTTCCCAACTCGAGACAGCTTCGGTTATTCTTCCCACAGTAGGCTTGCCGCTCGGTTATCTCGTTCCGTATGAGCATGGGAATTGCAAGGGCAAGACACAGAAAAACAACGGTGGTCAACACGTCAACAAACATGACGTCCCCCTTTCTTCAAGCGCTCGTTGGTCGCTACGTAATACCCAAGTGGTAGCCAGCTTTGCTCCATCGTTTGGATTGTTCGGAAAAGTGGAGGAGTTGGCAAGACGTTGGTAGGAAAGCTGTGGTCCAGAAGCACGTTCAGCCCCCGGTTCCCGCAGAGTCGTTCAGGGTTTTCAAATACAGACAGGGCTGGGTCTGTTTGGGTTCGTCGATTTTGCTATACTGACCTTGTCAAGTGCGGGATGCACGAGATCAGAAAATCTTTCTCTGCGGCAGATCCATAGGTTGATGCATGAATAATGAGCCTTTCGAAGTAACTACTGGCCGGCGACAGCTGTTCATAGACGATCACCGCATCACCTCCATGGATAGTCTCACCCGGACGTTGCACCAGCCATCGAAGAAGGGTCCGCTCATCCGTCCCGATGCTCGACGGGGCGAGCGTTCGATGTACACCCATAGTGCCCCTCACTGGGATCCGCATTGCGAGCATTACCGTCTGCTGGTGACCGGACGCTGGTTCGAGAGCGCCGATGGCTTGCATTGGGCACCAGACGACCGAACCCTCGCAGAAGGGCTGCCATCCAGCCATGTGATCTTTGACGAAAGCGACTCCAATCCGTCGCGGCGCTACAAAGGACTCGGTATGCACAACTTGGTCGATCCGGCCACCGTACTCGACGAACGGGGTCGACCGCTGCCCGGGAAAAAGCTGGAGTTTGCCCTCAACTTCCAAGTTTCATCTGACGGCTACGAGTGGCGCCGAACCGAACAATGGCTGCCTAGCGGAGACGAACAGAACATGAGTTACGACGCGCTGGAAAAGCAGTTTATCGTCACCCTGAAGCGCGGTGGCAAGTACGGCCGTTCACACGCCATTGCCACCAGTCCCGATTTCGAACTGTGGAACGAGCCGGAGTTGGTGATAGAAGCGGACGACCTCGATCAAGAACTGGGACGGCTGCACATCGAGGAATTCCTCGCTACGGCCAATGCCGAATACCTGAGGACGTTTCCCAATACCACTGACTGGCAATGGCAGAACGTCGACATCTACAACGCTGCGGTTTTCCGTTATGAGGACCTCTACCTGTGCCTGCCGGCGATGTATCACGCTCGCGGTCGCCGCTGGACTAGCCACACGCTGCGCTTCAGTCTGATTCAACTGTGGTGCAGCCACGATCTACGACATTGGGAACGGGTCGCCAATCGAGAAACTTTTATTCATTGGTCGCCTCGGGGAGCGGGTGCGTTTGACTTGTGCAAAAATATGCCACCTTCCTATCCGGTGGTACGCGACGATGAACTTTGGCTCTACTACAACGGCAATAAGGAAAATTCACACTACCCCGAGACCGACGACGAGAACGCGGCGGTCCATCTCGCTGTCTTGCGGAGGGACGGATTTGTTTCCCTTGATGCGGCTGTCGACGAGGGGACGGTAGTGACCAAAGCTTTCGTCAAACCCGCCGGCGATCTCTGGGTAAATGTCGATGCCCGCTCGGGTTTTCTGGTGGTCGAAGTATTGGATGGCAAGGGCGAGGTGTGCGCGCGTTCGGTGCCGATTGAGGGAGACTATCCTCGTTATAAAATTGCCTGGCAAAAGGGCAATCTGGCGGATTCTTGTGGCCAGGTAGTTCAGCTGAGGTTCATTCTGAACGAGGCGTCGTTGTATTCCTATTGGGCAGGCTGAGCCAATGCATAGACCAGGGAGTTACAGGTGAAAATTATTATAATGGCCGATATGGAAGGAGTCAGCGGCATCGTCACTTGGGAACAGGTGCGGGGTGGCGACGTAATGTTCGAAGAAGGACGTCAGCTTTACACCGAAGAGATCAACGCCGCTGTACGCGGCGCCAAGGCGGCCGGTGCCGAGCGCGTCGTCGTGGTCGATTGCCATGGAGCCGGCAAAGGTTGGACATTCAACTCACTTATTCCAGAGAAGATCGACCCGGACTGCGAGTGGGTTGCCCACCATGCCTGGGGGCGCTACACCGAATTGTGGGAAGAGGGTTGCGACGCATGCATGCTCGTTGGCATGCATGCGCGTAACAATACTCCAGACGGCGTAATGTGCCACACCATTTCGGGTGTGCAATACCACAATCTCTGGTTTAACGACGATCTAGTGGGGGAGACAGGGGTGAACGCTGCGCTTAACGGCCATTACGGAGTTCCGGTGGTTTTGGTAACCGGAGACGAAGCTGTCTGTCGTGAAGCGAAGCAGCTCCTCGGCGAGCGATTACAAACGGTCGCTGTGAAGAAAGGTTTAAGTCGTTACAGTGCGCGACAGATTCCTCCGAAGAGAGCACGACAGATTATTGAAGAAGCTGCCAGGAATGCTCTCCGCGACCTCAACGTCGTACCGCCATACGTGCCGGCCTCGCCAGCCACGATCAAGATCGAAGTCAGCACCGTCGACCAGTTGGCCGATTTCAAAGGGCGTCCAGGTGTCAAGATCACAGGCGATTCAACTGCTGAGAGCTGCGCCGTCGACTGGATGACGGCGTGGAACCAGTTCTGGCCATATTCCTGAGGCAGTGTTTCCGGTTATTATCCCACTATCTCCGATTTAGCAAACCAACCCGTTCACCAATGAGGAGTGGTTGAAGTACGACGATTTTTGCAGCTTGACCTACGTCGAGGGGGGACGTGGTAGGTTGGTTTCCCGAAAGGACACACATACCATCGATTCATGCAAGTATCGAGAGAGCTCTCTTCTTTGCAGGTAAAACATCATCCTCGACGGCGAGCTGACGCATGTGGAGTATGCGGAGATGCGCCACGGGTTTCTAGAGGGCGGTATCGAGCGGTTGCCCTGTTTGGATCGCGTGGACGTGGAAGGGAAGTAGCTTTTCGAGCTAATCTGTTAGCGTGACATGGAGGACATCGCGGCGGAGTCGATGTTGAATCCATACCGGGAGCTGAAAGGAAGTGCCTGTGGTCCATGACCAAGAACCCCCACTATTCTCAAGTGAGGGGCAGGGGAAATTTGTTCCAAGCGGAAGAGTAGGTTGCGGACGTGGAGGTGATAGGAGGGATCGAAGCTTTGTTTCTTTGTTATTTGGCAAAGACTTTTTCTTTGAGGAGATCCTGTAGCTCGAAGATGCCGCGTCCAGACCGCGGGTCGGAAGCAGGGTGACGCATACGAATAGTCATCGCTTCGAGGCGGACGTTTAGCGTGGCTTCGCCACGGAGAATGTTTGTCTGTAACGTGTCCCAATTCACGCTTGATATAGACCATGCATCCGTGGCGGCATACTCGTAAATGAGGAGCCGGCGAGAAGTACCCGAGCTGTTTGTGGCCGAACCGTGCAGGGTGCGGGTATGATGAATGGAAATGTCGCCGGCTTTCAGCTCGAGCGGAACGGCACCACTAAGATCAATCCCGTCGCGTTGAGGACTGACGCCGCCGATAAACAAACCATCTTGGTAGTGGTCGAGAACGGATTCGCTGTGAGAGCGTGGGATGACCATCATACAACCGCTTTCCAGAGTGATGTCTTCCAGGGCAATGCTGACTGCGCAGAGATCGTTGTTCGTGTGCGGATGATGAGCAAAGTCTTGGTGCCATTCAACCGCGCTGCCGCCGTCGCCGGGTTTGAGGTTGATCTTGTTTCCAAGGGCCCGGATGTTTGGTCCGATTAATGGTACAAGGCGATCCAGAATGCGATCGGAGCGCATCAACGCATCGAAAAGGGGATGGTAAGCCGAAGGGTTGCCAAGGCGGCGGACCCTCGGATTTTCCGGGGAGTGATCCGGCTCCAGGTCGAAATGTCCTGAGCTTTCCGTGACGGTACGGGATTCTTCGATGAAGTCGTCAATGATTTCCTTGGTTTCAGCCAACTCTTCAGTAGTGAGGATATTCGAGCAGATGAGGTAGCCGTTGCTGCGATAGAAGTCGATCTGATCCCGGGTCAGCATATTTACTCCTGGATTAGTTGCCTGTTGACGAAGGGGTGTTGTTAGGAGGTCATTAAGCACCTTTTTCGTCGCTCGGGCAAGTCCGGCGAGCCTAACACGCATTATCAAGAAGCAAGAACAAGGAGGACATGGTGAACGAAGCAACGCCAAACATATTTTGCAGGACCTGGCGGTCAGGGACCGCTCCCGATGGCCGTATTCGCGACGCAGGTTTGCTGCTGATCCGGGTAACGATCAGTTTGCTGATGCTTACTCAACATGGCTGGGTTAAGCTGATGAGCTACAGCGAGAAGGCAGATACCTGGGCTGATCCTATCGGCCTCGGAGGACCGACAAGTTTGGCGTTGGCAATCTTCGCCGAGGTGGTCTGCGCCGCACTAGTTGTGCTGGGTCTGGCGACGCGGCTGGCGGCAATTCCATTGGTGATCACGATGCTGGTGGCCGCGGGCATCGTACACTGGGACGATCCATTTAGTAAGAAGGAGTTCGCGCTGCTTTTCCTGATACCTTTCTTGACGCTGATTCTCACCGGGGCTGGTAGGTATTCGCTGGATGGTTGGCTTGAGAAGCGACGACAATCGGAGTCTTTGGGTTGAACCACTGCAAACTTTTTGCGACGCGCGAGATCCTTAATCGTCGAAATACGGGGGCAACGCTGGTTGGACCGAATAACTCATCCCTAAGAAAAGTCAACAACGCAATCAACCATCATGTAGTCGTCGAATTGCTTCAGCGAATTCACTCTGGTATTGTGGCAACGGTGTGATGCCGTCGATATTCGATCACCACTTTATTATCTGGAATGTCGTTTATAGGCAGTATGGTATTATCTGCATTCGTATGAGGTATGATAGATTGCCTACTTTGGCCACGAAAGCCCGTTTCTCTGCCGTTTGAAGAGTTCTGGATCTTAAGATGCTCGTTTTTCTGCAATTACATTGATCCTAAATGATCGCCAATAATGGTCATAACGGTGTTTATTCTGCCTATACTTAAATCCACAAGGGGCGACACGATGGCTGGGAAGTATGAACCGACGGTGGAGTCGTTGCAGCATTATGAATGTCCGCGGTGGTTCCGGGACGTCAAGTTCGGGATCTGGTCATGCTGGAACGCCTATACCGTGTTCGGAGTCAGAGACTGGTACGCCCGTACTATGTATATCCAGGGGCACGAGCACTACAACTATCGCGTCGAGAATTACGGGCATTCTTCCGAGTTCGGATACGAGGAGTTTTCGCTGAATGTATGAGCCGATTCTGCTCATCGATGAGCAAATGCGGGAATTTATCGTCAATGGGTATCTGGTGCTCGAGCCGACGGTGCCCGAGGGGACGCACGAGGCCTGTTACCGGAAGCTGAGCGAGATCATCGACAGTGAGCTCAACCCGGGGAACAACATTCTTCCGCGGGTGCCGGAGATGCGGCACATCCTGAATGCACCCGAGGTGCACGGCGCGCTGATCAGCGTACTTGGTCCCGATTACTTGGAACATCCGCATCGCTACTGTCATCCGTTGAAGCCGGTAGGGAAGGTCCCGACGCCTGAAGAGGCCGAGGCGAGGGTTCGCAAAAACTGCCACCAGGATGGCTACACGCCAATGGGGCACCCGCGTCAGCACTACCTGCGATACGCGCGGATCATGTACTACCCACAGGACTCGCCGGTAGAAGTTGGCCCCACGCACGTGATTCCCGGTACGCAATTCAACCGAGGGCTGACGGACGAAGATCGGGCGCAGGCGGTACCGGTGGCGGGCAAGGCGGGAACGGTTTCGCTGACGCACTTCGACGTGGGCCACGCGGCGGGGGTCAGCCTGCTGCAGAGGCACCGGCACATGATCAAGTTCATCTACGTACGCGGGGCCGAACCGACGGAGCCGATGTGGAACTGCCAGAGCACGGCGTGGAAGAAGCCGAATTTCATCACCGCTCCGTACGATCTGGAGCACGTGTGGGCGCACCAATGGGACTGGCAGTGCGGCAAACGCGACCGTTACGAGACCTGGAAACAGGATGCCGGTGAGGTGGCGGCCCTGGTCGAGCAGCTGAAGGAAGAAGATCTCGAACGGCGGCTGGAGGCGGCGAAGAAGCTGGCGGGCTTCGGTACGGATGCTAAGGCGGCGATCGATCCGCTGATCACTTGTCTGGGTACGGACCATCAGGCGATGCGCGTGGCGTCGACCTACGCGTTGGGTGCAATCGGCGCGCCGGCGATTGCGTCGCTGGTCAAGGCGCTTCGGGAGGCCGGGGGCGCGGTAGCCGACGAGGAATGGCCGCCGGCCTGGAACGAGGGGGCGACGAACATGGAGGACGCGGCTCAGGCGCTGGCAGCTGTAGGTGCGCCGGCGGTGGAAGCACTGTGCATTCTGCTCGAGGACGAGTACGAGTGGACGCGCATCAACGCGGCCTATGCGCTGGGTGAGATGGATTCACACGCGGCCGATGCAGTGCCGGCGTTGGTCAATGCGCTGAAGGATTCTTCGCACCGGGTGATTCGAACATCGGTCGACGCGTTGGGAAGCATCGCCAAAGGGGTGCCGATCGAGGCGATTGGAAGGATGCTGGAGGCGGACGATCCGAGTTGGGGCGAAGAGGGTCCGCGACAGTGGATCCCGCGTGATCAGGTGCGGACGAATGCGGCAACGGTGTGCGCGCGGTTGGGCAAGGCGGCGGCGTCCCTAGAGGATGCCCTATTCAAGGCGTTGGACGATCCGTGCGGGTACGTGGGGTCGTTCGCGCTGTACGCGCTGCATCGAATCGGTTCACCAAGCGCGTCGCGGGCGGCGATGGACTACTTGTACTCGCAGAGATGGGACGCTTCCATAGATGGGGAAAGGCAGTTCTAGGGGTAGGTGGTGGGTAGGCTTCCGTGAGCGCGATCCGAAGGCGGGCGTCCTGATGGAGAGGTGGTGGGAAGCACTAAGTATCGTTGGCTTGTTTTCTTCCAGTTTCTCGCCAATGAACCCTCACGTAACTGTGGATAACGGACTTATATATCTCCAACATAGGGGTAAGGAAAATGTATAAATTTACTGCTATTTGTTTCATATTCATGACAAGTGCAATGAATGGAAGAATCGAGGCTAAAGATTTCAAACTTCAACCAGATATCCAGGCTTGGTGCGATCAAATAACTGGCGAAGAATATTGGTTGAAGACCGAGGTAATAAGAGTGCGAGGAACTTTCAAATCAACTGATGCTACGAATGTTTTTCCGGATGGCAGGATCTACCACCAGGGTACTATTTCAAAAGGAGTACAGATAAGTGCACAGACGCCTGACGAATTTACAAATGAAGCAAGGCGCAAGCTAGGGTTTGGCGAAAAACAAAATGCTGCCACGATATTAACAATAGACAGAGGCGCTCGAGTATACATTCATGACATTGAAGCTGGTAAGAAAGAAGTTAAAGTAAAGCTGACACTGAAGGGGACTTGGTACTCGGAGATTAAATCGACTATACGGTTGAAGCTCGATAAAGGTTACACGCTAAAAGAGTTGAAGAAGTCTTTTAGTGTGGCGTTTGCGTCAGAAGAATTCGAGATAAAACATGCTAGCCGAACGGATGAGATCGCGGCTGGTATGTCCACTCACCAGGTAACGAAAGTACTTGGATACGCTGATAAGAAAATCGCTCTTGGCGCGAAAACTCTATTGGTTTATGACAATCTGGTTCTGGTGTTCATAGATGATCAGCTATCGGACGTGGACTAGATCAAATTTGCTGCTTCCTCGGAGGTGGCGTCCATGGAATCGGTAGTCACTTCGGCATCAATGTCAGTACAACTTGGGTTAGGCTCATAAGTCCCCCATATCTTCGCCAAACGGCGTCCCGGGTCTATCGGTGCCTAATTGAGCCATGGGATCCAGTTTGTCCTTGTGAGTAGAAACACCAATGACCAAAGGTCAACTTACTCTGTTGCCGCCGGGTGCCCCTTCTCTGCCGGCCCAATGCTCAACCCCGCCAGGGACTCGACAACTGCCTGTCTCGCCAGCTCACGACCGGGTTGGCGGGTTTTATCGACACGTTCCGAGAACCCATGAATTGGATGACAGTGCTCCGCGGCCAGCATCATGATGATTCGACCGCGTTTTCGATATATCATGTACAACCAGACGCCATAGAACTCGATGTGTGATCGTGTGGCGATGGTCACTGAGTTCGGATTTACGTATGCCGACTGCGTCTTATAGAGGATTGTTCACTCATATAGCGAGCATTTCCTTATATGCCAGTGGACAGCCTGCGCCAACACTGGCATATAAGGAAATGCATCGCTATTCCGGTGACTCGCCAATATCGGCCAG
>CAYNZV010000081.1:0-20309 GCA_964401715.1 uncultured Gemmatimonadaceae bacterium
CGCAAACAGCCGCAGATGGCCCGGGGTAAAACACGATGTATGAAGGGTGCAGCAACCGCCATCGCTAAACCAGAGAACACCGCTGCCATCAACATCATCCCCTGCTTTCTTTCTGCTGCCTGCCTTCCAGTCGTTCGATCAGCTGTTCGGCAGCGGCCAGGCCTCGGCTTTTGCTGCCGATCTCCAGATAGATCTGTTTCGCCTGTTGGAGCGATTCTAGCGCTTCGGTGGTGCGTTTCTCGCGTGCTAATACACTGCCGATGTTGGTTAACACGTGGGCGCGACCCAACAGATTGCCACTCCGGCAGTGCTGTTCAAGCGCCTTGTCGTACGTCCGCAGGGCCTCTGTCCGTTGGCCTTCTTTGAAATAGATGTTACCCATGTTGCTCAACGCGTTCGCAACTCCGAGACAATCATCGAGATCCTGGCACATTTTGTAGGCCAACTGATATTTGGCAAGGGCTTGCTCGTTCCGGTTCTGGCGAAAATAGACGTTGCCGATGTTGATATGCATACCGGCACGGCCCAATTCATTGTCCGCTTCTTCGTGGATCTCCATCGCCGTGAGGTGCAGCGTCATCGTCTCGTCCTGCTCGTCACGCGATGCCCTGAGATTGGCTATGCCGCCCATGGCGTTCGCGCGACCTATTTGGCAGCCCAACTTTTGAAACACGGTCAACGCCGATTCGTAGGTGCGATCCGCAAGCTTTAGATCTCCTTGTTGCGCCGCCATGTTGCCCATGTTGAGTAAAACGTTGGCGGCGCCACGCTCGTCAGTAACACTGCGAAAACCTTGGAGGGCGGTTTCGTAATGGTTTCGGGCCCGCTCCAACGTGCCTTTCCGCATTTCTACCACACCTAGGTTAGCTCTGAAAGCCGCAACGAATTCACGACTCTCCAGTTTGAGCGCCCGTTGCAGACCGCCTTCGAGCGCGTCTTCAGCTCTCGGGATGTCGGCGATGATGATGCGCGCTGCTCCTAGATTGAGATGGGCCGCCAAGGTGGGAGCAGCCTCGATGGACATCTCGAACTGTGTCGCCGCCGCCGCGAAACGGTTGGCTATCAAGCTCTTTTCAGCTTGCTTGAAGAGGCGCTGTGCGTTCTCGTTGACCTTTACCTGTTCCACCCGCTGGAAACTGACGCTGCTGGCGCGCTGCAATAGGTCACCGGCCGTCCCCTGCGCGGTATAGATTGAAAAAATCGTCAATGGGCGGCGCCAGAACCAGGCAAGGTAGAAGGCACCCCAAAGAAACGCGCACGCGAACAGCAGGAACAAGATGGTCTGCTTCAGGAAAGCGAGGATCTCGAAGGTGGATAGAGCAAAGCAGGATGCTAACAGAACAGTAAAAAACAGGGCGAAATTGCGCGCTATGCCGTAGAAGTCTACGGCTACACGTTGGCGAATTGACATCGGTAGCTGGCAACCGCGATGCGCCACTCAAACCCAGCGGCGAGCTGTTGATTAGGTTGGGTGGTTATTCGAGCCCCAACAACTTGCGCGCCAGACCCCATCCGCTGATTGCGGCAAAAACCACGAGAATGCCCGACGAAAGCACGGCCCCAACCAACACTGGTAGTCGCGTGCGGTAAGATGCCGGAAGCTTGAAATTGAGGTAGAGTGCAACCACCATGATCAGCGCAATAGCGAAGTTGGCGAAGAGAAAACCGGCGATCTGGATGAGAGTGTTGAACGGTATGTCGAGCCACACAAGCACCATGGTTACCAGAAAAATATACATACAGACTGTTTTTTTGACGCCGTCGAAAGTCCACGTGCGTTGTGGCCAGATCGATTGGCAGAACTCATGGGTTACCCGCGAGTAGATTTCGGGCAACGCTTGCAAGGAGCCCCAAAGCGCGGCGATCACGCAGACGTAGTAGATCCAGACGAGGGTTGGATGGATGGTGCGCCAAACATAGGCCTGGTTGGTCAGCAGGCTCCAGCCCTCAAATCGGCTCTCGAGCGGCATCAAAACGGCAGCCCCGGAAAGCATAAATGCCGCAGTGACGACAAGCAATACCACTGCACCCATGCTGACGTCCCATCTCAGTGGTGAGCAAAGCTTGCGGAGGCGTTTTATCGAATCGATGTCTTCGGGGAGATAGTCCAGTTCGTCCCGGGCAAAAGCGTGAGCGCGAATTTCCTCGATATCCTTGTGGCTTGTGAGACCCCATCTGTGGAGTCCCACCCAATCCGAATACACCACGTACGCCATCACCGATCCGCCCACATACCCGAAGGTGGTGGCCATGGTGAGCATCCTGTGTTTCACCGCATCTTCGGGTGCCCACGGCGGAAACTCCGGGAAATGCCCGAAACTCAAGCTTCCTACCAACGCCTTTATGAAATCCGGGCGCACCATGAGCGTTCCCACGATAGTGCCGATGACCAGAATGGCGCAGATAAGCAGCTGCTGTTTCTCCAGTCGATCATACGAGAGTTTGATACCGAGCCCAAGGGCCAGGCCGACAAACCCGGTGGCAATGAGGTTCTCCCAAGTCGACTCGGCCATCACGTCTGGAAGTGGCAAGACGTAATGGAAGAGATCGCCGCACGGTTTCGAGATCGCCGCCCAGCCCATAGGAGCAGCGAACATCTCCACCACCAGAATGGTGATCAACAGCCAACCGCGCGGCCCGGGAAACCGCACGATTCTATGACCGATGAATTCCCCGCTGACGGCGGTGTAGCGACCGATGAGGTAGGTTACAAAAATCCCTTTTACAATGCAGCTCAGCAGCACCAACCAGAGCAGATCGTAACCCGCCCAAGCGCCCGCCCGAACCACCACGATGGTCTCGCCGGCACCGATTGCCACCGAAGCGACGATGGCCGCGGGACCGAAGACACCGAGTAACGCAAAAACTCTGCGCAGAGACCAAGGCTCGGCGAAAACACCTGTGACTTGGGGGATTTCAAACGTTTTGGGGGTCACCAGTCAGATCTTTGTCCTGAGATCGATCGAAGATAACACGATATTTGCCGTCATACAACGGAGAAACACGATCGCAGGCATGCCGTTTTTTGGGATTTTTCCGGCATTATTCAAAAAAGTGCATTCGCTCCGGTTTAAAACGTATTGCGCGTCGCCGAATCGAAAAAATATGATGGCTGTTGTTCACATGGCAGTGTCGTTTCTGATACTATCGAACGACGAGCTTTCTATTATATGGACCGTTGATTCCACAGGCAGTCTGCAATAAACCGGGCGTGCCTTTCGTGGTACGCCCGGCTCTTTTGTTTCTTGACAGCCATCTGCACCCGCAGTAGTTTGCGCGCTCGCTGTCGCCAAAGAGTCGCAAGCTGATGTGTAGCCTCGTCGCTCCCAACTGTCAGTACAGGTATAGCTTCCTAGAGGGTGCAGCTGAGTTCCAAGAACAAGGCCGTCTCGATTCTACTTATGCTGTATATCTGGGGTATAACCTGCAAAGCCTCCACCAGCGCTTCTCCCAGTTTATCCGGGATCTGAACGCTCTGGGCGATAAGTCGCGTATCGGCAGTGGAAGTTACGTGGATATCGTTTTCTGGATGCTAGCGAACGAAGAGTACGTGGGTCAGGTTTCTTTGCGTGCGGAGCTCAGCACCAACTTTTTGATCCAGTTTGGAGGCCATATCGGTTACAGTATTCGCCCCACCAAACGCCGCTGTGGTTACGGGGAGAAGATTCTGGCGCTGGCCCTAGACCAAGCCAGCGAGCTGGGGTTGCACAAGGTTCTTGTTACCTGCGACTCCGACAACGTGGCTTCCCGCAAGATTATCGAGCGCAATGGCGGCGCCTTTGAATGCGCTATGCCGATGGAGGCCAATGCCTTCAGAGCCGAAGGCAGGATACTCTGCGACAATGTCAAAAAACTCAGATACTGGATCGATTTGACCCCCCTCAAGGCAGGTTGAACGGTCGTGCGAATGACGGTAAACGACCAACTCGTTGAACCCGATTACAACGGTGGCGGCATCACCAATCTGGCTTCTTCCATACTGGAGGCGTTCGACCTGGAGCCGCCAAGCGCTCCCTGCGCTGCGCGCTTTCACTTGCAGGAAGTGCTTTCCGACGTCTCCGCTGTCGTTCTCTTCGTCTGCGATGCGTTCGGCCTCCGGCAATTGGAGACCGCGTTGGGGAACCATTCACTGCCGTTACTGGAGAATGTGATCGACAGTTCGCCTTGGGGCGTCCAAACGCTCACTTCCGTCTTTCCCACCACGACAACCGTTGCCCTGCCTTCCCTCGTCTCCGGCTACCCACCATCAACACACGGAGTACTTGGCATGCGGCAGTGGCTTGATCGATTCGGATCAGTCTGCGACATGCTGCGCTTCTGCACCACCGAAGCGGAACCGCAGGAATTTGACGAAGAAGCATTACCACCACTTAAGACAGTTTTTCACCGGCTGCGGGCGGCGCACGTACCTTCTTTCGTTATCAGCCCAGCCGAATACGAGGGTACCGCCTTCACTGGATTGCTGCATGCCGGCGCAGAATACGTGGGTTTCCGCACGCAATCCGAGATGGGTGAGCTGCTGCAGCAAACACTGAGGAAGTCCGCGGGTAACCGGAGTTTTCACTACGTTTATTGGCCGATGGTGGATACGGTGGCTCACACCTACGGACCGTTGTCGAGCGCGTACTACCGAGAGTTGGCTTTTGTGGACGTCATGGTTAGCCAGATGACGGAGTGTTGCGCCAAGGCTGGCGCAACCTTGGTTTTCACCGCCGATCACGGGCAGGCTTCCCTTACGTTCGATCGCGCGATTGTGATCAACACCGATTGTACCCGGATGTTGCGGCGACACCCGGGCGGCAACCGACGGGTTTTTTATCTCAGTGAGAAAGAATCCGGGATGTTGCGCCACCACCCGCTATTCCAGCAGGAAGATCTGCTCGTTTTGGACGCCACTGAGGCGATCGAGCGCGGTTGGTTTGGCGGGAAAGAGGTGACCAATCGTTCAGCCCTTGGGGATCTGGTGGTAATGGCCATGAGTGACCGCCAGCTGTTATTCGACTACGGCGGCGGCATTAGCGCCTTTGCCGGTGCCCACGGCAGCTTGACCGCCGACGAGATGCTGGTGCCGCTCTTGGTGCTGCCCTGATTTTTGGTTGCGGCGGTCTATGCTCGACTTTGCCCCATGACGACACCGTCAGGCGCCGGCTTTCTGACGTGGATGCTCCAACACCTCGGGATTGAGTAAATAGGCAGGGGGGCGCCCTTCAATCGCGTCTCGGACTTGCCCAAAGGTGCGCAGGTCCAACCTACTAATCGACTGCACCGTGACGCCGGCATTGTGATTGGTGCAGATGATCCGTGGATGTCCTTTGTGGATCGCACGGGGACCATTCACCGGATCATCTACCACGTAGTAGAATAGGCGGTTTTCAGTCACGGCGCGGTTGGCGTCTTCGTCATGCACCAAGGTGCCACGCGAGGGATTGATCAGCGAAGCGTGGGGTTTCATGGCGCTCATCTCGCGATAAGTGACAATGGGTTGTGCCCCGGCGGTGTGAAGAGAAACCGTGTCGCATTCCTTGAACAGCGTCATCGGGTTGTTCACCGCCTCTGCACCAAACCTAACCGCCAACTCGTCGATGTCTGGACGGATGTCGTAGACCAGCAAACGGCCCTTCGCTCCCAACAATGGAACGGCCTTTTCGGCGACAGCCTGGCCGATTCGTCCGAAGCCGTACAGTCCCAAGGTCGAGCCGTCCGCCTCTAGCGTGGGCAAGAGTTCGATGTCGCCAGCGTGCGCTTTGGCGTTGAGTGTGTAGGTCCGTTTGAGCGTTGCCATCCATTGCGCGATGGTATATTCGGCTACCGTCATCATGTGCTCGGGAGCTACCGTTACCATCACCCCCAGTTGGGTAGCTATATCCAGATTGGTTTTTTCGTAACCGACGCCCCAACGCGCGATAATTTGCAGATCGCCTCCAGACTGATAGAAGCTGCCGTGGATTTGGTGGCTGTTGGCGACAACGGCAATCACGCCGTCGGCTTGTTTGTCGGTAAGTTCCTCATCGTAGTAGCCGATCTCGGCCAGCTGCGCCAGTTCCTCAATTCCTTTGCGTCGCGCCGGGGAGGAAAACTCCTCTTTGGAAAAGTTCGCCTTAGTCAACAGAATCTTGCCCATGTATCCTCGTTGTTATCGGTGAACGTTATCAGTCTGATTCTTTATCAGTAGCAACCTGGCCCACCACAATGTAATGGATGGTGGCACCGAGTACGTCTGGATGCTCGCAGTTCTTGCGGTGAAATCGTATCCATGCGTCGCGACGACGACCGTCATTCAGAGGCCGGATCTGCTCGTCGTCCAATAGGCCGATCAACCCCTCCAAGCTGCGCGTGCGTGCGATCTGCACTCCGCAGGATTCAAACAGTATCCATGCTTCGGACGGCCAACAACTGAAAAACTCGTACGTACTTTCGGCGCCGGAAATATTCACGGCATTTGAGGTTGGCGCTAAGCCATGCCGCTGCAAATCATCCAAGAAGCGCTCGTTGAAAAGCAGCTCCGCGTCATTCTTCAACAATCGGGGATATATAGAAAACGGACTGATGAAGGTCACGAAGAGGAACCCGTCGGGTTTGAGCAAGCGAATTGCATGTTTGATGGCAGCCTCGCGCTCGTTGGGATCGAGCAGATGGTACAGCGGGCCCATGAGCAGAACTGCGTCGAAAGCGCCGTCATCGAGCCACCCAAGCTGAGTGGCGCAGCCGGTGTGCGTGAACAGGATTTCACCGCTACTATCCGCTGGAACCCGTCGTTTAAACAGCTCCAGCGAACGGGCAGAGAGATCGACCAATCCCACGCGGCACTCCAAGTGGCGAAGCAGGAATTCGGCGTAACGGCCGGGGCCGGCACCCACGTCCAGAACCTTCGCCTGCGGCCGGACAAACTCCGACAACAGCTCCTTCACCAGAACAAATTCTGCTTGTTCGCGCGGCGATTGCAACAACCGGCGTTGTTCCTCGTCGGCGCCACGGTCGTACAGCTCCGCGATAAACGAACGGTTCGTCGATGACGCAGTCGTGGATAGAGTCATAGAGCTGAGTCGACTTCAAGGGCGGCAAACCGCAGCTCGGATGCGTCGCCCTCATACTCCGTGATATGCTCGTTGAACAGGCGTACAAGATTTACCGCTTTGGAATTGTAAGCGGACGGGTCGAGCCAAGTTGCCCGCGGGAGCAGCATCTTGGATGGCACTTCTAAACAAGTCTTAGATACGTCCACCTTGGACAACGGATCTGGCACGCATTCCACTTCAGCCAGAGTGCCGTTCAAAATAGCACGCAGGATGGCGCGAGTGCGTAGGATGGAAATACGTTTAAGGCTGCCATAAGATCTGCCACACCGCCCAGTGATGAAGAACCAGCAGCTGGTACGGTGTTGCTGAACCTTGGCGTCCAGTTGCGGGGCGTAGCGTAGCGGCCGCATCACCATGAACGGACTACCGAAACAGGGAGAAAAAGTAACAGTTGGTTCAGCCACACTCCGTTCAGTGCCGGCAACTTTGGCGTTGTATCCAGAGATAAAATTATACATCGCCTAGTCGGATGAAAACTTAGCCTCAGGCGGTAACATGCCGAACTCGTTACAGGTTAGCATGATGACGCAGCTCGGATGGCCGCCACATCCGTCGATGCTGAACATGGGGAATGAATTCTATCGGGTAGAAAACGTGCGTTTTTTCCGTCACGCGGTCGTCATCAATATCGACGTGATGGGAAACTGGATCCATACCTATGCTCTCGAGTACCGTTCCGAACCGGCGCACAGTAATGAAGATATCCGGCGCTGCCGTCTCACTGATCCAGGATTACCTTGACGTAGCAACTTTCTTCGAAGTTTAAGATCCGTTTTACTCCCACCATGTTCGTCGTCGTTGATCTGTATTCTGCAGGCTTTGACGGAGAGTGTCGCCTTCCCAACGTACGTTAATCGACAAACTGCCATAATGGCACCAACGTGCCAGAGCGTTCTTAAAATGGTGCCGAAAAGGCATCTATCCATCTTGCTTTATATTAGAGCAAAATTGATCGTTCATGGATAAACATATGTTAATAAAGATCTTAAAAGTCATAAAATAGCTGTTGGCATGAGCTTTGCGAAAGAGGGGGGCGTCATACGAAACGATGCTTCGAGCATCCAACATTCATCCAAAACGGAGGTTCATTAATAATGTTAACCAAAACTCTTCTTCCTAGCGTCCTCAAAGACTCCGTCAAAACCCTCGATACGTACTCGGGTTTCGACGAGTTGGGACGCGTATTTGCCACCGATTGCTTCACACCGTTTAGCAACTATCCGGAGCTCAACTTGTCAAGCACTGATGACGAAGCCATGGTGACAGCCGATCTCCCTGGTTTCGAGCCGGCTGCCGTCGATTTGTCAGTTGAGGGTTCGACGCTGAGGCTTCGCGGCACTCGTGAGAAAGAGGCTTCTGAGAACGACGACACCTATTATCGCTGCGAGCGCTGGAGCGGTTCCTTCGACCGCACCATCAGATTACCGTTCGAGGTCGAAGCGAACAAGGTCGAAGCCAAGTTCAACAACGGCGAACTCAAGGTAACACTGCCACGGGCAGAAGCCGATCGGCCGCAAAAGATAGAGGTGAAAGCCGCCTGAGCAAAGTGACTCAGGTGGCACATTCCCTGGTGGTTGCATAACCGATGCCAGCCACCAGGGAAAAGTTTTTTAGGAGGGAGGCAGATCGATGACGTTTTTCGACTTGGCGTATTTAATCATCATGGCCCCGGTTTTCATCCTTTCCATCGGGGCGCAATGGTCAGTCAAATTCAGTTACCGGAAGGTTTCACAATATCATCTACGCGCCAGATCTTGCACGTGAACCGAATCAACAATGTCGCGGCAGAGGAAACCGCCAGCTGGTTGTCTGACCATTACTCCCCTACCGAAAGGGCACTGCACCTGTCGCCGGAGGTATATCACGGACGTTCCATCGTCAGCACGGGGATCGCAGCCCACTAGGTTGGTCGCGCAATTCAACATGCGTCCAGATATGCGATCATGAACTTGAAGTCCCGCATTTTCATTTCCACCTGGTCGCCGCGGACAAAACACGAGGAGTTTTGAGTTCGTGCAACGGTGTGGACTTCAAACGGCGAAGTCCCGCAGATGCACCGGCAGGCGCCGCGCGCCCCATTCACCAGGTGGCCCATCGAAGCGGCCAGCGCAAGGCGTGCCGCATGACAGGCAGCGCCCATCATCGCTCAGCTCCCAATCGCCGAGAACATACCAATCGCGCGCCACCAGTTTTTTGCCGCACACGTGGCACAAAGCCGCTCCACCTTCCTCGTCGTGAACGTTGCCGGTGTAGACGTAGCGCAAACCGTTGCCCAAGGCGATGTCGCGTGCGCGGGTCAGCGTTTTGGGAGGGGTGACCTTGGACTTCAACAATTTCCAGTCGGGGTGGAAAGCTGTGAAATGCAACGGCACGTCCGGTCCAAGTTGATCCGCGATCCAAGTGGACAACTCGTTTAGCTCGTCCTCCTCGTCGTTTTCACCCGGAATGAGGAGATTGGTGATCTCGAACCAGACACCAGTTTCTCGTTTCAAGTATACGAGCGTACCCAACACCGTATTCAGATCGCCTCCACAAATCTGCCGATAGAAGCGCTCGGTGAACGCTTTGAGATCCACGTTTACAGCGTCCATGTTGCTGAAGAATTCTGTCCGCGGTTCTGGACAAATTTCCCCAGCTGTGACAGCGACGGTTCTGATATTCTGTTCGCGACAGGCGATGGCGACGTCGACAGCGTATTCGAGGAAGATAACCGGATCGTTGTAGGTAAATGCCACGCTGCGACAACCCAGGGTGCGCGCCGCGGTGGCTATAGTTTCCGGTTCTGCCATGTCGGCCAAGGTATCCACTGCCCTCGATTTGCTGATGTCCCAATTCTGACAAAACTTGCAAGTGAGGTTGCACCCGGCAGTACCAAACGAGAGAATAGCGGTACCGGGCAGGAAATGGTTTAGTGGTTTTTTCTCAATGGGGTCTACGCAGAAACCGCTAGAGCGTCCATAGGTAGTCAGGACGATCTGCTCCCCGTCCCGGGCGCGAACGAAACAGAGCCCGCGCTGACCGTCTCTGAGCTTGCAATAGCGCGGGCACAGATCACATTGGAACCTGCCGTCTCCAAGATCGTGCCAGTAACGCCCTGGATGATTTCCAACCATCGCTCTTTGCCTCTCTGTAAGGCGCTGCACTCGCGTCCTCCAAATACATTAACGAATATAAGGATGCGGGCTGAGAGACAAGGAGAATAGCCATGGCGAGTACGAGAAGACCAGCAGTCGCCGGAATGTTCTATCCAGCTGACCCCAAAGAGCTCCGGAGCGCCGTTGAGGGGTATATTGACGATGCAGGAGAAAGCGGGACACGTCCGAAAGTACTCGTCGCGCCGCACGCCGGTTACAGCTATTCAGGTCCAATTGCCGGTACCGCGTACTCACAGCTATTGCCGCACAAAGATCAAATAAACCGTGTTCCGATTCTGTGCTTGGGGCACCGAGTGCCCTTCGATGGGCTGGCGGTTCCTTCGGCAGAATTTTTCGAAACCCCGTTGGGCACTGTCGAAGTCGACCAGACCTCGCGGCAATCGATCACGGGACTACTCCAAGTTCATCAGATTGACGAAGCGCACCGCCTTGAGCACGGTATCGAAGTGCAGCTGCCATTCCTGCAATGTTTACTCACCTCGTTCACCATTACCCCAATGCTCGTCGGAACAGTTCAGCCGGAGGTAGTTTGCGAAGTTCTCGATGCGGTTTGGGGCGGTGACGAAACCTTGATCGTGGTCAGCTCCGACTTGAGTCACTACCACGACTACGAAACCGCCCGCCGACTTGACCAAGAGATCAGTACCAACATTGAGGAACTGCGAGATGCAGATATTCGTCCGGAACAGGCGTGCGGACACCTGGCGATCAAAGGCGCCCTGCAGGCGGCCCGAAAACACGGATTGACCGCAAGGAACCTCGATCTTCGAAACTCGGGCGATACCGCTGGTCCGCCCGATCGCGTGGTGGGATACGGTGCCTACGCCTTCACGAGTTAGCCAAAACCGCGATGGCACTTTCCTGGCGAAACTGTAACTCCAGCTTACAAAAAGACTGGTCACGTCTGCCGTGGCTTCAAAAGTAGCTGGTTGGCTGGCCGTGCCGCCATCAGAGGAGTTGAGTTGACCCTGTCTCGCACCGGGAATGTGATCCTATGAACCTTCGACGGTTCGCTGTCGTCGGCGTCGCCTGCCTCCTTGTTGTCGCTGCGTTGGTGGTCACCCCCACCGTTCCATTCTTGTTCGCCAAACTGGCAGCGCCGCGCGTCATGCCGCAGGGATGGCATCTTTCCGTCGATGCAGCCGGCGGCACGCTGCTGACCCAGCTCGAGTTTCGCGGCGTCACTCTTGCGAATACCGCCGGTTCGACAACAATCCGGATCGGCAAGCTGAAATACTTGCCCTGGTCCAATTCGGTCGTTGTGGCCAGACCGACCATCGAGTTGCGACCAATTCCCGAGTCAGCTCTCGCGGACACCCTTTTTGTTCTTCCTCCACTGCCGCGCGTCACCATTAACAAGGGATCGGTAACGTATTACGGAGAAAACAGCTTGGTAGTCACTGTCGACTCCTTGAACGCAACGTGCGTCGCTGGAAACAACTCATCTGTGGGGGTCGATCTTCTCAATCTTCGGTATCGAATCGACGCCCCTGATAGCGTTGCAGCTGGCACGGCATCCGGACGGTTGCGCATGCTGCCAGGATGGATCGAAGCGGAGGAGCTGCATACCGAGTTTCGCACCGAGCAAAGCAAGGGTTCGCTGACGGCAACCGGTTCGGTTGCTCTTTTTGGCAGTATGCGCGCCGCGCTGCAGCTGGCGCTGCATATGCGCCGGGCGGAAATGACGTCGGAGACAGAAGCAAACCTCAACGGTTCGCTGCGGCCCTTGGATTTGGCGATGGCCGCACAATCGGTGGTGAGCCTAGGTGCGTGGGGCGAATCGAAGATTTCTTGGGATCTGCGGGCAGACGATCGGGGCGTGGGTATCGACTCCCTTCGGGGTCAGGTCCAAGAGGCAACCTTTTCCGGTGCCGCTAACTACGATTTAGGCGACAACTCCATCGGTGCCGTACTCCATCTTCGCGGACTAATGCTAGAGAATGTTCCAGGCAGCTTGTTCACAGGGAAGCTCGGCGGCACTACCAGCGCTCGCTTTCAGTTCGATGAGACCGATACCTTCCTGGTGCAATCGAGACTCAAAGCGGAGGACGTGGATCTTGGGCCCTTGGGGAAAGCAGACTTGTCGATCGACGGTCGATACGACAATTCCGGAGTGGTCAGCCTTGCGCTGCGATCAAATATAGGAGAGCTGACGGCTACCGGTCCTTTCCAATCCCCCGAGGAATTCCAACTCGCTCTCACCGGTGTGCTTTACCTGGATCCGGTCCTCGCCACCGGCTCTGAACCGGTGGCGGTTCGCGGCAAGATGGAGCCGGATTCCATCCTCGTTGCGCTGGATACGCCGTCGGTACTGGTGGGGGGACAGCGGTTCGGCCCCCTGCAATTGCACCTAGTCATGAAGGAGGAAGACCGGCTCCATGGCAGCTTCTCGCTCGAGGAAGACCGGGCGACGGCGGCGTTCGCACTCGATCTGAACACGGCGAAGCTCTGCTCGGTTGTCGGCACCTTGCAACCCACGTCCCTCGGCCGCATCGTTCCCGGAATGTCAGGCACTCTTCAAGGAGCGCTTGGTAGTTCAGATTCGAAGCTAAGAGCAGAAGAAATCGAAGCGCGGTTCCTGTTGCGGGATCTGATTCACGACGGTTGGCACGTCGGCGACGTAGACGTGGAAGCAACGATCGTTGAGGGGGGCCTTGACTTGCGGGCCCATGGGGAGAGCCTCGACGCCCGTATGCAACTGGATGCAGATGGCAGCATCAATGGACGCATGAATGCGGGAGGGACCGTGTTGCGTAAGTATACGGGCGGTAAAAAGCGCCTTCGCGGTGAGTTCGCCGCGGAAGGAACCATGGCATTTTCCGGTAAGCTGGATGCTCTCGAGAAGACGGAGATCGACCTGCAGGTAGATTGCCTGTACTTCGAACTCGACTCCTTGCACGTCCGCACCACCGCACCATTCAGTGCGAAGTTCACAGAGAGTCGTTCCTGGATAAAGGAGGTGCGGGCCAACACCTCGTTGGGCAAGCTGATCCTGATGGGATACGCCGCCTCCGACAGCCTGAATATGATCGTCCGGATTTCCCCTTTCGACCTTGGCGGAATGATAGAAGGGGCGCGATCCTCCGGATCGGGAGAGTTTGCACTCATCGGCTCCATGGCGCAACCGCAACTGTTGGGAACATTGACCGCGAACGACATCCACTTCTCCGAAAGCTTGTTTGGTGACCTGAAAGCAGGCTTGACGTGGGGGCACGAGCTCCAGATAGACGCCTATCTGAGTCAGTTCGGAACACCCGCCGCAAGATTGCGGATGAAAGGGGACAGTGGTTTGGCGGAGCTGATGCCAAAACCTCTACAACCATCGCCAACCGGTGCGGATCGGCAGCGAAACCGGAATAGAGCGCGACAGACCGTTTTGCCTACCGACCTGCTGAAGTTCGATCTCGACGTGACCGATCTGGATCTGGCAGCGCCGTTGACGTCACTGCTTGGTCAACCAACCAACGGCGTTGCCGATTTCGATCTGAACCTTGCCGTTCCGTTTTCCGACCTCGCCATCGCTTCGCCCTTGCAAAAGGTCAGCGGCGAATTTCTCCTTGAGCGACTTGGAGTGGGCACGGATCGTGCGCGCCTGGCTCTATCGCAGCCAGTGACCATCGCCGGTCGATCCGGATCTTGGCAAACGGCAGAGCTTGACCTCGAGTTCGGCGTTTCGCAGCGGGATACGAGCAGTTACCTCGAAGCCGGCCGCGTACGTGTAATCGGAACGGTGGCTGCGAAGGGAAGCGGATTGGACGCACGTGTGGAGCTGGACGAGGTAGATCTCGACGTTTTCGAAGGGTTCGGAGCGCCAGATCTGCCGATGGGTACGGTCACTGGACGCATCACGATGCGTGACAGCCTGGACCTTTTGCACTTTCAAGCGACGGCCGAGGCCATACTGGAGGATCTCGGTGACGTGAGAGGCGCGGTTCAAGGCCGCTTGGGGAACACAAACGCGGAGGTTGTCTGGAACACCCCTGCGGGCGACGAACTGCGTGCCACGTTACAGGTGCCTTGGCCGCCAGATCCCGAGATATCCAGTTCATCCAGCGGTTCGCTGACGCTGCAGGCGGAGGCGGTCGACCTCTTCGTTTTTCTCGACCAGATACCACAGCTGGAAGACCTGCAAGGCTCGGTCGGTGTCGATCTTCACGTTGATGATTTGACAACCTTGCCGCGGTTCGCCGGCGCCATCGATCTGGAGGACCTAGAGTTCACGGTTCTGGATGTGAATCCCGCCTACAAGATCCCGTCGGGTCAACTGCGATTTGCCGGACGGCGGGGCAAGCTGAACGACGTGGTGGGCGGCCCCGTCAAAGGCGACGGCCAGTTTTCCCTCACTGGCATCATGGGACTCAGCGACCACAACGAGGTAGAGCTTGAGCTGCACTTGAAGGCCGAAAGTCTACCCTACAACTACGACGACGTGTTCGAGGTGCCGGCCATCGATCTGGATCTGCAGTACGAAAAGACAGGAATGACAGCCAGGCTCGCCGGTTATGCACGTCTCGACGAGGCGCTAGTGGAGCCAACATTGATAGACCTTTCGGCGCCGCCGGTTCCACCGCCGGCAGCCGTTCCAGACGAAACGCTGGAGGAACTGGAGCTCGACATCAAGATCGACATGCATTCGTTGCACGTGGAGAACGAGCTCTCCGACCTCGACATGGTGGGCGACGCGCGGGTGTACGGTAGCTTCTACAAACCGCGCTTCCAGGGTCAAATGCAGGTGGAACAAGGACAGGTTTTTCTGCTCAACCGACAGTTCGACATCCGCAAAGGTCGCATCAACCTGGACCGTCTGGTACCGACCTACTCGCTCTTGGAGCTGGCATACGACCCGCTGTTGCTGAATCCGGAAATGGATGTGGAAGCAAGCGCGACGGTGCAGCCTATCGACGCCGAAGAAGCAGATGAAAGCTACGAGGTTCACTTATTTCTGAACGGACCGGCACAGGAGGTGGCGCCGCGTTTCGAGTGCGGCGGTCTCACCGACGCCCAGATCCTTACATTGCTGGCGTTCGGGTACCGGTCAGTGAATCAGTTGACCGAAGACGACTATCAAGGCGCCAAGAGCGCTCTCTACACCGCTGCCGGCCAGCTCCTGTTGAGTCGCCGGGTGAAGAAGATCGGACTCGACGAGTTCCAGATCCTACCTTCCGGAACAGCGCTGGGAACGGTGGGGAAGACCTCCGTCCGACTAGGCAAATACCTGGAAAAACCGCTGCCTCTGTGGCTACGTTATGAGGCCTCCACCGAGGAACCGTCGTTGGGAGAGATTCGCGTTGAACACAAACTGTGGTCCTTCTTGACATTGACAGGCACGGCCCAAAGCGAATACGAGCGCTACGGCTTAGGGATCGGTCTCAATAAGGCTTTCTGACGATGATCCTGGGGACGACGATTAATAGGGTTACATCGCGAGCCCTGGTCTTTGTTGCGGGGTTGATAATGCTGCATTCGCCTCCGGGTTTCGGCAAAGGAACAAACCAGCTGGTGACCCTGCGCGAGGGAGATGGTTTGCGCGTCGCCACCATCCGGTTCTTCCACCTCAAGCACAAGCCTATCCCCAACGAACAGCTGCGCGCCGCCATGGTCACCACGATCGGTGAACCGCTGCAACGTCGTTTCTTCCGCAACGATCTGGAAACAATCGAGAACCTCTATCGTGGGAAGGGGCACATGGATATCTCCATCCGCGATCGCAGGCTGACCACCGACGGTAAGGGCAATGTGCACATCGCTATCGACATTCACAGTGGCAAAAAGTGGAAGGTGGCCGCGGTGGAACTAGTTGCTGCCGATTCGGTCGCACTCCCGAAGTTGCCTAAGAAGAGGAAACTGCGACCGGGAAAGACCTTCAAGTATGCGCGCATGCTCCAAGACGAACGCCGATTGCAGAGCGCTCTCAACCAGCAGGGTTATGCCAACGCCGACGTGAATGCCCAACTGGAGTTGAATTCGAAGGACCGTACGGCCACCGTTAGATACCAGGTGGATCCGGGAAGACGGTATTACTTTGGCCCGGTCACCGTCAAAGGCGTGAAAGGCAACCAGAGTCGTTCCCTGCTAACGAGGAGCGGGCTTATAGACCGCGCCCTGACCTTTCGCGAAGGCGACCTCTTCGATCCTGCCGAGCTCAGTCTTTGCCGCAGCAATCTCGCTCGCACCAACCTCTTTCGCTCTGTCATAATGAACACATCAACGGGTGCCGAGGACAGCTTGCAGCATGTGGAGATCCTGCTTGAAGAGATGAAGTACCTGCATCTGGGCGGTCAATTCACCATGGAGAACACGGATGCGCGCCTGGCCGGCAATATCCAGCACCGCAACTGGCTCGGACGCGGGGGCCACATCGGGCTCGACGGCAGTCTCGGCCAGCCAAAGCAGGGAGCGACGGCTTACGTGTCAGAAAGGCACATTTTGGGCAGTGGCGCCGATCTCACCGTATCGGTCGGTCTATCAGACGAGTGGGGCCGTACAAAGGTGGGGGTCGCCGCCGAGGGTGAGGACCAACAAAACCTGTTGCGGGATGTTAACCCGTTGTTCCAACGCCTGCTTGATGACAGCGAAACCGAGACCGCGAACCGCTATCTGCGCGCGTCATTCTATCAGTTTCGTTCCATCGAACGAATTTGGAATACCAGCGCCGTGCTGCAACGCAGTTGGGCACAATCCCAGGGTTTGACACATTTGTTGAGGTTGTCGTTGCGCTGGACACGGGCGCGCACCAAACCCACCGGCGGTAACATCGATTTCAAATCGAGTGATCACGCACGTCGAGCTGCCGCTGCTGCCTTGGGGGATCCCAACCTCGTGGCGGAGCTGGCTGCGGACAAGATCAAGGTCGACAGCGTTTGGGAAAAGGTGCTGACCGACGAATCGCACACCATCGATTTGAACCTCAGCTTCGAGCGGGACACGCGGAACAACCAGATTTCGCCCAGCAGCGGCACTTATCTGAAGATTGGCGGCCTGGCGGCGCTACAGATGGGGGATCAAGCAACTCGAGTTCTGGACGGGGTCTTCGAGTTCCGCTATTACCAGCCGCTGGGCTCCCACTTCGTGCTTGCACAAGGATTGTCGTTCGTGCAGGCAGCATCTCTGCGTGAAGACCGGACCTTGCCGCAGACCTACTGGAAGGAGTATGGCGGCGAAGGTAGTGTGCGGGGGGTGCCGCGACAGAGCATTCAGGCGGTAGGTGGCGGACGCACCGGTGCCAATCTACGCACCGAGCTTCGCTTCGAACGGCACAACCTCGGAGTCGTCAGTTTCTGGGATCGCGCTAGTGTGTGGCGCCACACCAGCGACGCCCAGTGGTCAGACATGACCGACGGTTACGGCGTTGGCCTGCGGTACATCATCGGCTTTCCCCTGCGATTCGACCTGGGCACCGATGATGGCTTCAGCGACAAAAGGTATTACTTTTCTATCGGTCAGGCGTTTTAGTCGGTGCTAGATTGTTCGATCAGTAGGAGGTCCAATGATGCAACAACGCGTTTTTCGCAGCAGTATTACCACCCAGGGTCGGCGCATGGCAGGGGCCCGTGCCCTTTGGCGCGCGACCGGTATGAAGAAAGAAGATTTCCAGAAGCCGATCATCGCCATCGCCAACTCCTTCACCCAGTTCGTTCCCGGTCACGTGCATCTGCACCCGGTAGGTCAAAAGGTCAAAGAGGTGATCGACGCCAACGGCGGCTATGGGGTCGAGTTCAACACCATCGCGGTGGACGACGGTATTGCCATGGGGCACGACGGCATGCTCTACTCCCTTCCCAGCCGCGAGCTGATCGCTGACCGCGTCGAGTACATGGTACAGGGACACAAGGCGGACGCACTGATCTGCATCTCCAACTGCGACAAGATCACTCCGGGCATGTTGCTGGCGGCTCTGCGCTTGAACATCCCGACGATCTTCGTCTCCGGCGGACCCATGGAGGCCGGCAAGACCCAGCTCTCCAGTGGTGCTGCCAAGCTGGACCTGATTGATTCGATGGTCGCGGCGGGAGATGAAAATGTTACCGATGACGATGTCGAAACCATGGAGGAATCCGCCTGCCCCACCTGCGGCTCCTGTTCGGGGATGTTTACCGCAAACAGCATGAACTGTTTGAACGAAGCGATCGGCCTGGCGTTGCCGGGGAATGGAACCATTCTCGCCACCCACGTTTTGCGCTGGCAGCTGTTCGAGACCGCGGCCAAACGTATCGTCGAGATGGCGCGGGCGTATTACCTGGAGGGCGACAGCTCGGTGTTGCCACGCAGCATTGTCACCTTCGACGCGTTTGAAAACGCCATGAGGCTTGACATCGCCATGGGCGGCTCCACCAACACCGTGTTGCATCTGTTGGCTATGGCACGGGAAGCGGAGGTGGACTTTGACATGTCCGACATCGATCGCCTCTCTCGCGAGGTGCCCTGCATCTGCAAACTGGCGCCGGCCACCAACGAGTTTCACATGGAGGATGTGGCGCGGGCGGGCGGCATTCCATCGATCCTGGGCGAGCTCCTACGGGCTAGCAAACTGAATCCCGATACCCGTACCGTCTCCGGTGATTCCATGGGAGAGATGATCGCTCACAACGACCTGCGCAGCGAAGGCGAGCTTTCCGAGTTCGCCCGCAAGCGCTCCCTGGCAGCGCCTGGCAACGTGCGCACGAAGGTGGGCTTCTCGCAGAAAAAGTATTACGACGAACCGGATCTGGATGCGAAGGCGGGGTGTATCCGGGCCACGGAACATGCCTATTCCAAGGACGGGGGCCTGGCTGTGCTATATGGGAACATTGCCGAGGACGGCTGTATCGTGAAAACCGCCGGCGTCGACGCCTCATTGATGAAATTCAGCGGCCCAGCCAAGGTGTTCGAGTCGCAGGAGTCGGCCTGCGAAGGCATCCTGGGGGATCGCGTCCGGGCTGGCGATGTGGTGGTCATTCGCTACGAGGGTCCCAAGGGCGGACCCGGGATGCAGGAAATGCTCTACCCCACATCTTACATCAAAGCGAAACACCTGGGCAAGGAGTGCGCCCTCATCACCGACGGTCGCTTCAGCGGCGGAACCAGCGGCTTGTCCATCGGCCATATGTCGCCCGAGGCGGCAGAGAGAGGCGCCGTGGCGCTGATCGAGGAAGGGGACACCATCGAGATTGACATCACCGAGCGGCGCCTCGACGTGAAGCTGACCGAGGAGGAGTTGCGGGCACGACGCAAAAGAATGGAGGCGTTGGATCAGGATGCCTACCGGCCGCTCAAACGCAAGCGCTACGTGTCGCAGGCGTTGCAGGCGTACGCCGCGCTCACCACCAGCGCCGCACAGGGTGCCATTCGAGATGTCTCGCAGGTCAAGAAATAGGGATAGCCGACCGATCGTTTGGCGGCTTCTAACGTGACGGAATCCAGATTTCAGCTCGTGCGTCCGATAATAGGTAGAGGATGGGACCGGCGCCGATTGACATCGTAAATGGGGTCGGCTACATTCCACTAACATCCGGTAAAACAAAGTCTTGGGGGCGATATGGGTTCGACGGGAATGGCGAAGCCAAGATTGCGTGCCGAGGTCCCCGAAACCTCGTAAAACCATGGGGAAATTTTTAATTGCCAATAACGATTACGCACTGGCCGCTTAAGATTTCTTAGGTAGCCCGCCGGGGCTGGCGGAGCCTGCGCTGCTGGTCCCGACGTCATCTTTAGCAGGATAGTTCCGGTCCTTGTGTTCAGGGGGGCCGGGGCGAAACTCACTGGACTGGTTTCTTGAGGATCCTGTCAGTCGGAACCACAAGGGACGAGATTGAAGACTGACTACGCACGTAGTAGATCTAGGTAGGATCATTTTCGGACGCGGGTTCAATTCCCGCCGCCTCCACCAATTCCATCAGGGTGCAACTTCCTGTTATTAAAGGGAGTTGCACTTTGTGGTTCTGCACCGACCGCTTTGCGTGGCACATATATGGCACGTTTTTGGACCGCCCTGAGCTCTTGCGCGATGCCTTCCACGGTCGTCGACAACCGCTCTGGCCTTACCCGCCCATATACGTTCATGGTCATCTCGGGAGTGGAATGGCGAGCCAGGGCCTGTGCC
>CAYNZV010000082.1:0-20128 GCA_964401715.1 uncultured Gemmatimonadaceae bacterium
TCCGGCTTCGGAAACCCAGCTGGCGTTCAGACTGCCACCACATCCTTCTTAACAGTAAACGCGACCCCGTTCTTTTTCCAGCGCACGTGCTACGGGTATTCGGCAGACAGCGGATCGGTGGCCTGTGTTTTACCAACGGCATCGGCCTCTGTTCCAAGATTCGTCCCGGCTCGGAGAGAATGCGGTGCACATGTAGCACTACGCTCCAGCAGATCTTATCCGCTACAATGACAGTCGGTCCAGTCGTTGTCTGCGGTAACCAGGATGAACGGGCGCAGGAATCTCTGAAACATGGCGAGTCGGTGAACGAATATGCTGTTGGGGCGGGAAAACCGAACCTCCATTGACGTCGCCCAAATGGACGATCCAGTTGATATCCTCATCGGCGTTGATAATCTCGGTCAAGTGGATGAATTCGGTAACCTGCTCAAAGAAATGCGGTATGTCGGCGATCAAAGCGAAGGAGAAAACCGGTGCACTGGCCTGATTCTGGGGCTCGGTGGCACATCCGCAGACCAACGGGGTGATGGCAGCTGAGAAGGTAAACAAGAGGTATGATCATTTTTGTTCCGGTCGCAGTTTAGATACACACGAAACGACCTGAAACGTGCCGAATGCCCATAAGCTTCGTCTGCCTCGATCCACTGATACGTTCGTGGTCGAGATTGAGGAGATCCTCCGGGCGGCTACTCTTATGCTCGGGTCGGCCTTATAATTGGAAACAAACAGGCAAACCGCATCCATAGCAGCTTGACATCTCACATTTTCTTCAAAAAACCTACCGCAAGCTGACGGGAAAGCACGAGCCGGACGCTTATCTGATCTCCTTCCCGAAGTGCGGCCGCACCTGGCTGCGGGTCATGTTAGGGCGGGCACTGTACCGCCACGCAGGCGTCAACGACCTCAAGCCGGACGGATCCTGGCTCTTATATCCGGAGGGTGTCAAACAGCTAGCTTCCCTTCCGTTGGTTTCGTTCACCCACGACAGCCGACCAAACCGTAGTCCGGTGGAGAAGATCACCGCCGACAAATCACGGTACAAAGGGAAGATCGTGATCCTGTTGATTCGCGATCTGCGGGACGTTTTGGTGTCGTATTACTTTCACGAAACTCGGCGCACCAAGCGGTTTTATCCCAAGTGGACAGTGGACAGCTTCAACGGCGGCATCACCGAGTTTCTGCATAGCGAGATCGGCGGCGTTCGGCATTTCGTCCGGTTCTACAACATCTGGGCCGAGAATCGCCACCTACCGGCGAACTTCCTTTTGATGAAGTACGAAGAGATCCACCAGCAGCCGCACGAAGCCCTGGAAAGGTTGTTGAAGTTTTTGGGATTGACAGAGGTGGCGCGTGACGTGATCGAGGAGGCAGTAGACTTCGCCAGCTTCAACAAGATGCGTTCGATGGAGCAACAAGGCGCTTTCGTTCATCCGCACTACATGAAACCGGGCGATGTTGGCGACCAGGAATCATTCAAGGTTAGGAAAGGGAAAGTTGGGGGATACGAGGATTACCTGAGGCCGGAGGACATCACCTGGATCGAGGACAAGATGCGGTACGAGCTCGCGCCGTTTTACGGATACAATGAGGCGGTGAGCTGATGGCAGGTGATCAAGAAAGCTCTAAGGACAAATGTTTCGCAGTCATGGGTGAAACAACTTTTCGAGAATCGCCCTATACACTTCCGCCGAGTGGCTATCGATGGTCGCTTTTTCATATGCGTAAGGATTTGCCAGATTTGCACCGAGAAATCATCCACGACTTCGAAGGCTTGCGGCGCGACTTTCGTAGAATTCGCGACGACTCCCAGATTGAGTCATTTAGCGGACACGCGCTTCATAAAGTCCGTGGCTACAGCACGTGTCGAGAACACCGTTTGCAGCTGTCATGGCCATATTCTATACGGTGTTCACGACGGTATCGACAAGATGCTAAGACGCATAGATATCTTTAATCTTTGACAGCGCTTCCGTAGTTTACTTCGATGCCCTGCGGAATCTATCCTGTATTTCCAAGAACCTGACCATTGAGATCAACAACTCCTTCACCCAAAAAAAATGTAGTGAAAAATTCTGGCCGATTATTAAATTTAATGTCTATTATTAAGAATAGTCGGTCATAGCCGTACTGAATCGCAACGAGATGCAGGAGTTCAACCATGTTGGAAGGTAGCGCATGGGTCTGGTGGATCCTTACCGCCGGTTTCATGCTTTACTTCGTGATCATGTTGCTGGAGTTCAACAAACCGCAGCAGCAGTTGCTGGAACGCATAGACGCTCAAGAGCAACGGCGCACCCACATGCGGCAGCGTTTGGCGCAGGTTCAGGAAGAAGAGGCAGACCTCGCCCGTCGCATGGAAGAGATGGATATCAGTTGGCAGGAGCTCGATGATCGTCGAAAGGAGATTCTGCCGGACGCCAACACCCGGCGCATGACCGAAATACCGCCAGGTTCCTTCACCATGGGGGGACGTGAAGAGGACAGCCCTAAGAACGAGCTTCCCTCCCATTCTGTTCACATCAGCTCATTTTACATCGGAAGATTTCCTGTAACCAACCAAGACTACAAAGAGTTCATCAATTGCACCGGCTACAAACCACCAATCCACTGGCAGCGCGGCACTTTTCCTACCGGCCTGGGTCAGCATCCCGTGGTTAACGTTTCCTGGATCGACGCCCGCGAGTTCGCGGAGTGGTCTGGAGGACGTTTGCTTACAGAGGCCGAGTGGGAGAAAGCCGCCAAAGGCGACGGAGAATTCCCTTATCCTTGGGGTGAGCGCTTTGTGGAAGGTGAACGTTGCAACTCCAACAACACCATCGGCATGACGACGGCAGTGAACGAGTTTCCCGAGGGTCGCAGTCCGTATGGTGTATGGGACATGTCGGGTAACGTCTACGAATGGTGTGCCGACTACTTCGACGATGAGTATTACCGATCCAGTCCTGCTTCCAATCCTCGGGGACCTGACGGTGGTCAAGAACATGTCATTCGCGGCGGCAGTTTCTCCGAAACACGAGCCGGCTTGCGAGTCACGCATCGGGGTTGCTGCGCCGAGGCCACCACCCGAGATACGATCGGATTCCGCATCGGCATGGACGGGAGGAATGACGAGGAGGTCGAGACCTAGAATTATCCATACCGCACCTACCGCTTCTTCTGCGCGCCAAGACCGTGGGCCCGTCCCACGGTCTTGGCGTTTTTTTAGTCAGTTACCGTCTTACCCGTGATTTAAATTGCAATCTTTGTGGCCGTTTGTGTCTTCTTATGCTGCGTAGAGACGCAGCCTCACAGGATTTATGCATCATTTAGTATTGGAGTCGGATGTGCTGGAACATGACTATTACACTCCTAGCGTTGGTGCTATCCAGGAGGTCGTCAGCAAGATAGAATCAGATTAAATCGATCTGATCCAGGTAATTCCGAACTAACACACAGTTTGTGCCGCGCGGCACATAGACAAACGAGAGGCTTTCCGGCTGTTAATAGACGGCTTGATCCGAAAAATCCAATCCGATCTTCGTTAATGGTGCTTCCGAATCGAGGATCGATGCAAAGATGTCCATTACCACGTTTGACACCGCGCCAGACGATGCCTGGGAAGCGATTGCAAACCTGTTCGAGCTCATTAAAGATTGTCTGGAACGTATGGCTTTCGGTTGGGTCAGCTTCAGCCCGGATGGAACTGCCGAGTGCGCCAGGATGATTTTGCGTGACTCAGTGAACTAGCCCAGCGCCTTTTGCACCGACATACCACCGGCTAACAGGAAAAACACTAGAATCATTATGAAAATCCCCGACAACACCGGATGATTGCGGTGGCGTTCGCCAATCCACTTGGATCGGCTGTTCAACATCAACAGCACCAGTGCCAGCATCGGCATGAACAACGCGCCAACAATGGCGTACAGCTTCTGCATCTTGGCAAAACCCACCCACAGCCCGATCATCGGCAGTATCGCGATGCCGAACAGATACCAGCGATACGCCGGATCGTCGGCACTGACCTTTTGTGGTTCACCCCGCGGCGAGCGGATCTTTCCGAAGAGATCCGAAAATAGATACGGAACGCTTTGCCAGACGCCGAGCAGACTGCTGAACACCGCGCCGAGCGCACCAAATAGAAAAGCCCATTTGCCAACACTTCCCAATTGTTCGCCAAGTCGCTCCGCCAGACGAATCACCAAAGTGGCACCTCGCCCCTCCATCTGCACGGTGCTGCCGATGATCACCATCGCCAGTCCGAACAACGCGGTCATCAGGTAGCCAATGCCAAGGTCGATGCGACATAACGAAAGCGCGTCGGCTCCGAAACGTCCCTCTTCTCGAATCCAGTATCCATAACAAAGCACCGTCACCGTACCTCCCACCCCTCCCATCAGGGCGATGGTCCATGTCAAGCCTCCCTCTGGAATGGCCGGCCAGATGAGCCCATTGAACACGGAGTCCCACCCCGGCGCCAAGAGAAAAGCCGAAACCACCACTGTTACGAACATGACGCCGATACACAGGCTCATCACCTTTTCAAAGAGCCCGTAACCACCGAGCCTCACCATGACGACGCCGATCAAGCTCAAAGCAATGCCATAGATTATCTTTCCAGTGGCAGCCGATTCAAAGATGGGAAAAATCGCGTGGGCGGCAACGCCGCAGGCACTCATCAAGGCGGCGGCCACCATAAAACTCCACAGTAGCAAATAGATCAGAAACAGGTACTGCGCCGGACGACCCAGGCGGGACATCGAGCCTTCCAGCAGAGTTTCTCCGGTTGCCAACTGCCAGCGAGTTAGTCCTTCTGTCAGGAAAAACTTGATGAGGGCACCTAACATTACGGCCCAGAGCACCGCTACCCCCAACTTACTGCCGGCAAAAGCCGCCGTCGCCAAGTCCCCTGCGCCAACACCAGTTGCTGCCACCAGAATGCCGGGCCCTACGATTGAGAACAGGCTCTTGGGAAACACGATACACTCCTTTTGAACGGCAATCGTTGCCGTTCCGCGTGATGAACAATCTTTGATCGTCGCACCACCGACGAACGAAGGCCGTCAGTTTGCAACAGACCGTCGTAGCTTACGCAGTGAAGTCACGCAAAACAAGCATGGTGTTTGGAACCCCAACCCTTGTGTATATTGCTGTGTCGCTAGCAATGGAAGTCAGAAGAAACCCGTGGTAGTGGCTAAACTGTACAGGACCGTTAGGGAAAGGAGTCTTATTGAAACTCGGATTCGGCACTCAACTTTGGTTGATGCATGATCACCTAGAGAACTTCCCGCGTATGCTGGATGAACTGGCCATAGTCGGCTATGACGGCTTTGAAATGTGTTTCCCTTTTCTCATCGAGAGATACGAAAGCAAGGTCGGGGAGTTGCGCCGCTTGTTGGACATGCACGAATTGGAACTTTCCTGCTATTATACCGGAATCGACTTTCTCGAGCCTGAGGAATATCAACGGGGCGTAGAGCAGTTCAAACGTCGGTGTCACTTCAGCGCTGAACTGGGAACCGAATATGCGCTCTTGGACGGCGGTCAGAAACAGGAGGGAATGACCGCCGTTCAGGTCGACGACTACGTTAAACAGATCGCCGAAACCGCTAACGAGCTAGGCTCCTACGCGCAATCCTGCGGTTTGACCATGTCATGGCACAACCATTGGGGTAGCATCTTCGAGGTGCAGGCACCGCTGCACCGCTTGATGGAGCTGACCGATCCCGACCTGGTGGGGTTTTGTCCCGATCTAGGCCAGCTCGTTCTTGGAGACTACGACATCCAGGCCACCGTAGATCGGTACATCGATCGCATTGCCACCGTGCATTTCAAGGATATTGCCTTCGACCGACGCCCGATCAGCGAGTTGTGGCCCGACGGCCCGGCGTACCCTTCGGACGACGGCGCCTACAATGTTGATTCGCGGGGCCGTTGGATCGAGCTGGGTCGGGGAAACGTTGATTTCCACGCAGCCACTCGGGCGCTGAAAGCTGCCGGATACGATGGGTGGATTACCGACGATCTCGATTACAGCTGTTACGAACCGAGAGCATCGGCACAGGCGTGTAAGGATTACCTCAACCACGCATTGGATATCTGGGGAGCGCGTGACGTTCGCCACGGCGCGGCGCCAGTGGCAGGTCCATCTTGAGCAAACCTTTAATCTAACTAAGGGAGAGTGACATGACCGATAAGCACATGACCGACGAAGAACTCTACTTCTTCGACACCTTCGGTTATCTCAAGGTAGAGCAGGTTATTGACAAAGCGGCCGCGAAGCAGGCATTCGATGCATCTCAACGCGTCATCAAGGAGCACCCAGAGCTATATGCGGACGCTGTTTACGGCGACAAGTATAGCAACGCTTTCATGTTCGACAAGACATTGGAACGCTTGCCGAGAAGTCCGGATATTTTGGGATATGCTTGCGCCCTTTTGAACAACATGCCGCGGCTTCTCGGTGGCTTGCTGATGGTGAACGGCAACAAGCACACCGACCACAAGTTCCATTGTCAAAAGGAGATCGATCGCTATCGGGTGGAAAACGCCCCCGGCTTTTTTGGAAACTATGGTACCCGGTCTATCTACTGCGATCTATTCACGTGCTTTCTCTACTTGACCGACGTGCGCCCAGGAGACGGCGGCCTCGTAATAATTCCCGGATCTCATAAATCGGAATTCTACTATCCCAAGGAGAAGCCGTACCCGTTGGATATGGAAGGCGCCATTACGATCACAGCCAATGCCGGTGACATGATCATCATGCCCTTGCGGTTAGTGCATGCGGCACACAAATGGCAACCGACCGATCGAGATCGCGTTATGATGTTCTACACCTTCGTCCCCCAGGACGTTTACAGCGCAGGCTACGAGGAAAAGGTGCAGATGGCGAAGGATGCCGGAATCGAGCTCGACGAGGAAACCGTGGAGCTGATGAGCCTCAAGGAGAAGGGACTGAAGGGTGACCACAAGGAGATCGTTCAGAAGTTTTTAGGCGAATAGGAGCGAAGGAGCTGTTACGCATTTTCGATTTTTTCTTTCTCTGTCGGCTGCTTTCAACTCGGCTATCAGCATGCAGGCACCAAGTGTAGCTGGCATGAATAGGTGAAAGATTCGTTGTAATACCGCGTAGATTGGAAACAGGTGCGCAGGCATGGCCATAGCCATGAACGCCGCAATGGTAACCTCGTCGATGCCGCTGCCACCAGGGGTGCGAATGAAATGGTGGGTAAATCTGAGCAGCACGAGGACTGCCAGTACCGTTACATAGTCCGCCTCGATCCCGAGACCGCCAACCTGAAATACGAAAGGTTCAATCGTTTCAGGTAAAAAACGGATGATTGGTGTCTACGCCATAGGCACAGGCCATGCTCTGCATATTGATGTATGGACCCTTCGATCCCTTCCGCCCAACGAACCAGAAGCCGTTACAACCTTCCTGCCTTGCTTCGCTCGGACCGAATCAACCTTTCGATGAATCCCTTTATCACATGTGGCTTCTATAGAGTGAAGAGGAAACTGAAAAACAGTCCGATACACATTAGGACGCCATACCGAAGCCACCCGTAAACCGACTGATCGCCAATCACCTTATCTTGCACGGTTATTGACGCAAGCGTTGGCACCACGAAAAAGGAGAGAATAGTAAGGAAGAACAGTGCTGCTTGCTGCAGCGCCCGCAACAGGAAGGTGCGTCATGCGCTCAATCCTGCATCCACCACCTTCGGCGCAGCCTGAAAGGCGTCAAGTGGACATATCCTGACGTGGTTTTTCACTTCGGGTTACCACGAAGTTGTAAATTCAGCTGAACAAAGCCACCCATATCCCACAGGATCAGAAAATCGTAGCCGTATTCCGGCCAACTCATGTCAATATCCCGACGGCCAAGAGCGAGATTCCGGCGAGCAGGTACATGGAGGTCGTGCGTGCCTTGATGGAAATGCACATGGATCAAACATCCTTTCTAAAGGAAATAAAATAATAGCCATACATTGCAACTACGATTGGTGCTGGCAACTACGAGCGCATGATCAACGCAACTCTTCGCTGGTATAGCTGTAGCCAACTGACCGAAACCTGGGAATTCGTGAAGCAGGCGCCGCGTTCCGCAAGATTTTGGGCGGTGGATGTTTGTTTTTGAATCGCAATTGTCGAGATTGGGTTCCCAGATGTGGATATCCGAGAACCACTGACTTGGTAAATCCAAGCGTTAGCCGAACATGGAGATCGTATGCGCATACTGAACACGAGCACCATCGATAACGTCGATGAAGCGGTGTTCTTTCCCTTCGACGAAAACAGTGTGCCGTTTACCCGGGACCTGCTGATGAATCTGCAATCCGGCCGTACCAACAAGGCTGAGATGGATTACGGACACAACATCGATATGGATGATCGTCACCCTGAAGGACCGGTGGTTACTTACGGTCCACCCGGATCACCTGACTCAACTGAGGTGCTCAGCCCCAACGTATTCTTTCACAACGGCGAATACCGCATGTATTACTTGGGATCCGACGACGATCGCAAGCGACGCACGGGGCTCTACGCCACCTCGAAGGACGGCTTCAATTGGGAAAAGCCGAACCTCGGGTTGCGAGAGATGAATGGGAACAAGAACAATAATCTGGTGGAGGAGGACTGCGGCGAGTGGGTGCTCTACGAACCGGAGGACGAGAAATACCCGTTCAAATCGGTCAGCAGCAACGGTGAGAACACCGCTGTCAGCGAAGATGGACTGCATTGGACCGCCACGGGCGAGCGCCGACGTGTTTTCGGCGGCATCAAAATGGAGATCGCCTCCATTTACAAGTGGGACGGCTGTTACTACATCAACGGACAAAACGGACCTTCCGCCTGGACCCGATCGCTACCCCATCCGATCTCGCTCGCATCCAAACGCACAGTGATAACCTTCGCCTCATACGACCTCAAGACTTGGACCCACGCCCCGGCCAACAGCTTCCGACGCGATCCTATCCCCCCGGAGCCACCGGAAAACTTCGAGTGCCACGCCGGTGAGCAAATCCACGAAGGCATGGTTCCATGGAATCGGGGTAACGTATTGCTGAGCCTCTACGGCCAATATCATAGCCCCAGCAACGATCGCCGCGACGTAATCACCGACCTCGGTTTCGCCATCAGCCACAACGGCCTGCACTTCAAGGAGCCCATCCCCGATTTCCAAATGGTGCATTCCTACGAAATTAGGGGACCCAAGGGCGGGGACTTCGCCGCCCCGAGGTTGATGCACAATTCCTGGGCCAACATCGGCGACCGTACCGTTATCTGGTTCAGCATCTGGCGCGAAGAGTCCTCCGTCTGGTTAGACGGCAAGTGGAGCCTGGATAATCCGCGTTCGCTGGCACAGGTATGGGTAGCCACATGGGAGCGGGACCGCCTCGGCTTCTTCAAACCGTGCGAACGCGACCTCAGCTGGGGCTCTGGCGATTACGAACCCCATTTCGTCACCTGTCCGGTAGACCTCGACGGCAAAGGTGAGGTGGCTATCAACGCAGACCGCCTCAATGCCCACAGTCAGCTCCGAGTCGAGCTGTTGGATCGGGAGTTCCGCCCCATACCCGGCTATTCTGGAGATGACTGCATCGTGCTGGACGAACCCGGCTTGAGACTTCCGGCGCGCTGGCGTGCGAAAGATAAGATGGAGAATTTCGGTCACCCGGTGCGCGTTCGCGTCAACTGGGAGGGTATGCGCCCAGAAGATGCACGCGTCTTTGCCGTCTACGTCAACTAATAAGGAATACCGTAAATGAACGTTCTCAACGGAATCACCCCGCGCTCCATCGACGAAGCGGTACTTTTTCCCTTCGATGCCCAGAGCCTGCCCTTCCAACGCGACCTCATCCTCAACCTGCAATCGGGCCGCACCAACAAGGCAGAGATGGATTACGGCCACAACATCGACATGGACGACCGGCATCCTGAAGGCCCCGTGCTCACTTACGGCCCTCCAGGCTCGCTGGACTCAACAGAGATCCTCTGCCCACAGGTCTTTTTCATTGATGGCGAGTACCGCATGTGGTACACCGGCGGTGACGACAACCGCAAACGGCACGAAGGCCTCTACGCCACTTCCAAGGATGGATTCAACTGGGAGCGCCCAAATCTTAGGTTGACCGAGGTAAACGGCAACAAGCAAAACAACAAGGTGGCCGGCCCTTGCGGGGAGTGGGTGATGTACGACCCGGAGGATCCCGACCCCAAACGTCGTTTCAAATCCCTCTTCTATTCCGGTGCCGGTGCCATGCGGGTCAGCACCTCCTTCAGTGCCGATGGACTTAACTGGGAACGTGCCACCGAGAATGGCGACCTCTTCGGTACTGGCATCGAAGCAGGCAACATCTGTAAGTGGGGCGACTGTTACTACATCAACGGGCAAGGCGGTCCGTCGCCGATGAACCGTCCCATCCCCCATCCGATCAAGAATGCCAGCAAACGGATCGTCGTAACATTCGCGTCCTACGATTTTATCAACTGGACCCACGCCGCCGCCATGAGTCTGCGTCGGGATCCGATCCCACCGCGGGCCCCGGAGTCGTTTGACGCCCACTCGGGGGAGCAGATCCACGAAGGAATCGCCACCTGGAATCGGGGCAACCTGCTGGTCGGTCTCTACGGCCAGTACCGCAGCCCCACTAACGACCGCCGGGACGTTATCCTCGATCTGGGCTTCGCCATCAGTCATGACGCACTGCATTTCAACGAACCTATCCCCGGTTTCAAGATGGTGCACTCCTACGAGATCCGTGGCCACCATTACGACAGCTTTGCAGCACCCCGGCTAATCCAGCGCAACGCCTGGGCGAACATTGGCGACCGCACCGTCTACTGGTACAGCATCTGGCGGGAGGAGAGCTCCACGTGGAACGCCGCGAACCCGAAGTCTTTTACTGGGGTGTGGGTGGCCACTTGGGAGCGGGACCGCTTCGGCTGGATCGCCCCCTGTCCGCGCAACTACGGCTCCCAAGCCGGCGAACATCTGCCCCATTGCATCTCGTGCCCGGTGGAGCTCAAGGAGGAGGGCAAGAAGCTGTACGTAAATGCCGACCGACTAGGAGATTACGCCGAATTACAGGTGGAGATTCTAGATAAAAAGTTCCGCCCACTACCGGGCTATTCGGGCAACGATTGTATACCGGTGAATGAATCGGGGCTGCGGCAGCAGGTGAAGTGGAAAGACAAGGATGCGCTGGAAAAGTTCGATCATCCGATCCGGGTACAGATTACTTGGGGTGGCGTCCGCGTCGAGGACCCACGTCTGTTCGCTTTGTACCTGAGCTAGCGCCTACGCCGCGACCGACGACACCTATCTGTCTACAGAAGAAGAGAGACCGACAATGGACATCCTCGAACGTTACATCGCTATCGACGACAAATGCGCTTGGCCAAACCTCACCTTGATGCCAGATGGCAGTATCTTGGCAACGATCTTTGGCGAGCCATGCCACCAACTCTGGGAAGGGTCGTCGGAATGTTGGATCAGTCGCGACGGCGGCAGGCTGTGGTCGTTCCTGTCGGTCTGCGCACCGCATGAGCCGGGAAGGTGCCGCGGAGATCTGGCCGCCGGCTTGTCCCACGAAGGAGCGTTTGTTGTCCTCTGCGCCGGCCGCAAGTTTGCGCCCCCCAAAGGCCAGATACTCGACCGCCCTCGCACCCCTGAAGAGCAGGGCGACCAGGAGCCGTTAGTCTACCGTTCCGAGGACGGCTGTAAGACATGGTCAAATGCCGATAGCATCACCTGCCCAGACGGCGTCTCCGGATTCATTCCGTTCGGCGACGTGATCCACCTCCCAGTCGGACGCCTCGCTGTCTCGTGCTACGCGATGGAGGAAAGCGGGGACAGCGCCTATGTCTTCTTCAGTGAAGACGACGGACGTTCTTGGGGCGGCGCTCGTCTCATCGGCGCGGATGAGTACAACGAAACTGACCTGCTGTATCTGGGTGATGGGAAAATACTGGCTGCCAGCCGTTCGCGGAGAGGCGGCGAGACCTGGCTGTTCACCTCAGCGGACGAGGGCCAGACCTGGAGCAATAATGGTCCGGTAACCTTGCCGCTGGAGATGCCGGCGCACCTTGCAAAACTTAGAGACGGTTCGGTTTTGCTGACTTACGGGGTTCGGCATCGAGGTCTGCTCGGTGTCTGCGCTCGTCTCAGTTCCGACGATGGAGCAACCTGGGATGCCCCGCGTGTTTTATTCAACACCACGGTGAAGATCGCCAACACCAGTCCGGCTGGAACAGACGGCGGATACCCTTCCAGCGTCCAGTTGGACGATGGCACCATCGTCACGGCGTATTACTGTCAGCGCTTACCGGACCACCAACGGTACCATATGGGGGTCGTGCGTTGGAGGGATTGACGATATACATCTGCGTGTAGGGGCACACCGAACCGGCCACAATTTCTTCCTACCGCAACAACAGCAGCTTTCTCGACTGCACGTCTGAACCTGTGCTGAGTCGACAAAAATAGACGCCACTGGAAAGGTTGCGGCCCGACTCGTCGCGGCCATCCCATCGCACCTCATGAATGCCTTGACCTTTGGAACCTCGAACGAGAGATCTCACCCGTTGGCCCGCTACGTTATACAGACTCAGTTCCACTTGGGCAGCCGAGACGAGCGAAAAGCGGATCACTGTTCCACTATTAAATGGATTGGGGTAGTTCGGCTCTAACCGCATGGACCGGGGCAAGGCATTGTCCACATCGGCAGTACCGTCCACGACGGGGCTCTTGTAAGCGACAAAGTGTACATCATCCAGATAGAAAGTGCCCGCCCAACTTCCCCTGAAACTCAGGCTTCTGATCTGCCCGAGCTCGCGATTGAACAGCGGGACTTCTACGACCTGCCATTCCCGCGCTCTGGGGTCTATGGGTCCTTCGGCCCCTAACAGGTCGATGCTCTCCCGACCGATCTGGAGTGAAAATCGGTCGGTCGTCTTCAACTGCGCTTGGCCCGGATGGAAGGCGAACGTGAGTATCTCGTAACCGTAAGGTGTGACTATGACATCTGTGTCGAAGCTCAATAGCCACGTGCGACCCGTGCTCGCAGACTCGGCTTCGAAGGAGTTGGAAAGAGCACCTCGATATCCAGGTATCCGCTCACTCGAGCCAGCGTAGTTGACAGCGGTCGCGTTGATCTGCCATCCGTCTGCCAGACCTTCATCCAACACGGTGAGCTCGGTATCGAGCAAACTGGCGGGACCTGCCGTGCTGTCTGTGTAGTAGATGAAGAACACGAACTGCATCTCGTCCGAGTTCTGCAGACCGTAGCCTATGGTCCGATCGGTCCAGTTGTGGTAGGTGGTAATCAGCCGGAATCCCTCGTCCGGGGTCACTGTCAGCGGCGGATCGAACTCCAGTAGCGGCGGATGTGCCCAATCGTTGGTCCAATACAAGAGCTGGCCGTCATCGTCACCCCCTACTCGTTCGACGCTGAACTCGAGCATCTTTTCATGGGCATGAGACCACATCTGCACGATATGTTTCCTCTCCGAAAATTCGAAGGTCTTGGTAAGAGTGGTGATCTTACGCGGCGGTAAGTTGATAGCGAAATTGCTGAAGTGTCCTGGCAAAGCCACGAATTCTACCTCCATCGGATCCATGGTGTAGAGATTGGCGTAAACCTCGCCGAAGACCTCCTCGTCATCGCTCTTCACGTAGTGAGAGTTCAAATCGAATCCCGAACCGGGCGGAAGTCGCAGGGCGATGCCCGGTGGGAAATTGTAGTTCACCGTGGGGGTTTGCGTACCGATGAAATACCGTAACGGAAAGAGGTTGATGGCCTCCGACACATCCGAGTTTCGGCGTTCGTCCCTGATATCCCGGTAAACGCCCGGCTCAGGCGTCGACTGATCTCCCGGATAGTTATATATGATGAAATGGTGACTGCCGGGACGCATGGTAATCTCATATCCGGCTATGTAGTGCGGCAATAAGGTCTCCACTGGTTCAAAAAACAACACCTCACGGTCGATCCCCGACCAGACATCGAACGGACCCAGGTGGAACTGAAAACCGCTCCTTGGAGGCTCAAGTACCACAAACGGTGGCACCTCGAATCGCGATCCATCCTCGAGGAGCGAAGGATCTGCTACCACTCCGGTCTCCGGCGCACCGGCTTCGATCCATCGTTGGACAAAACTGAGCTCGCCGTTGGTGAGAAAAGGTTGTCCGAGTGGCATCAGAGCCCCGTAGTGCGGGTGATCGCTATAGAAGTGATCCTGTTGCGGAGCGTTGATCTTCTCCCAGAGAAAACTCTTCTCTATTCCCGGAAGACCTCCGCGCTCGCTAACGCGAACCAATCGGTCTTCGCGTGCGGCAGTATTGCGCGGCAGCGCCTTTACCAGCTGACCGAACGCTACGTCGGCGGTCAACACCAAGCCCGACTGGCGGGCGAACGATGTTCCGGCAGTGTGACAGCTGATGCAGTTTGGGTTAAAAATGTCCCGTTGGATCTGAGACCAAGTAGACAGCTTTTCTCCAGACCCGTCGGCTGATTGAACGAAGACCAGCAACGCAAAAGCCAATAACAGAAAATCGATTCGGCGGACACGCTTCATGGTGGATCTACGGTTCGGGCGAGTCAGCTTCTTTTGAACGCCAGGCTTGCATCCGCTGCGCGCACCTCAGCTTCTGGCACTCCGAGCTCTTTTCGCACAAGATTAGTCCCTTCCACGATGGCGACGCACTTGTAGAACGCGATCCGTCGCGACAGCCCCTCCCGTCCGAATCCACAGTCGGAAGTAATGATTAGCCGTTCTGGAGGCAGATATTCGAGCGCTTTGCGGATCAGTTTCGCCACCTCCTCCGCCGGCTCGACCACCGTGTTAGTATGACTGACAACCCCGATAGCCACCTTCTTGTCAGTTGGAAGATCGGCAAACAACCCCAGGTCCTTACCTCCTGTGCTGGCGCACTCAAAGGTCAACACGTCGGCGTTCAGGCGAGCAAGATGCCTTAGGGCCGGCCCGTAACTCGGGCGCTCCCAGAATAACGCCTGCTGGTTTGGATTCCCCCAACAGGTGTGTACCCAGATCTCGGCTTCCACACCGTCCACCTCGTGATTGAAAGCGTCTGTGAGGAAATCCAGATCGTCTTTTGTCGTTTTTCTATTCAGTGCACGGAAATGGTGTTGCGGCTCCTCAACCTGGATTACTTGGCACCCAGCCTCAGCTACCGCACGCAGTTCGACGTTCACTACCGTCGCCAGATCGTGTATCATCTCACGCTCATCTTTATAAGCATCATTCCACAACATGCTGGGCAAAGTCTGCGCGCTAACGGAGCCGAATTTGACCGGACGTTCGCAGACCCGCTGCGCCATTTGCCAGATGGCGGCGTACTCCAAAGGTCCACCGGTCACCTTCTCCTGTGCAATTGGCGCCTGATAAGCTTCCTGCACCTCCCAAAGGATGTGGCCGGGGCGCAGATCAAAACGTTGCGACCACCCGGGAGAGCTGTCACGATGACCACCTACACCATTCAAACGTTCCAGAGGATAGGTGAACCACGATCGTCCACCCACATCCATGTCGAAGCGGGCATCGCCATCCGTGAGAATATCAAGACCAGCACGAGATTGGTCGCTCAGAATACAAGCCACCGCGTCGAGGTACTGCTCGCGGAAGAGGGCATCCGACAACGCCAACTTGAACGGGCGTCCGCGCAAGCTTTCCCGATACCAGTGCGGGCGCGGATAGGATCCGACTATTGTAGTTGGAAGGATTTTGTCTGCTGTAACCTTGAACATCGTAGCTCCTCGAGATTTGGTCCTGTCGCACCCCGAATCGGATTAACCAGCCCTAAAAACCAGAAACCCAAAGGACAGATTGGCAGTTATTTGTGCCCGCCCCGAAACGCTTCAGGCCGTGAAGAATAAATGCGGGCTGCCAGAATAATCGGGACTTTGATCAGACGTGCAAATCAACAAAAAAATTCCCAATTTTGCCGTGCTCGTATTATCCACCACCTTCAGGCGCCAGTATGCCTCAGACGACACGGCTGCGCCTATTTTCGAATCAGCATCGCCACCGACAAATTCATCGCAACAATCCCACATCAACATAAAAATATATTCACAAGTGCGTTTAATGAAGGTTTGATGCTATTTCCCTGTGGGATAACAGTTGATCGATTGGTCGAAAAAATACGAAAATTCGTACGATGGCCAGCACGAAGCAGTTCCCCTCGCAACCCTACGTCCTGCAGTAGGTTTGTTGGGTAGCCTGACCCAACTCCTCAACGCGCTTGCGTATCTGGAATACCCGCGCTATAATTGGGGTCGTTGCAGTGATAACTGTGGGATGCTGCAATCTCCCATGTAAGTGATTTTCCCCCTCCCATAAATATCTTTTTCCGTTCTATGCAGGAGAACATAGTACGTGTAGAAAGCTGCGTTCAGAATGATCTTAACGTTGCCAAATGAAATTTTGTGCTTGTCTACAGTCGCCAACAACGGCGTCTGAACTCTGTAGAATTACACGGGCTGTACCCGACAGGGCCTCGCTCGTAATTTCAACCACCAATAAAGGAGGACTCTTTTGAAAAAGAGCATCATAACGGTAATTGGGATAGCGCTTATGATAGCAATTGCTGTTCCTGCAGCACAAGCCGATGTTGGTATTGGTGCAGATCTCGTCAACCGCTATGTATGGCGCGGTAGTGACGTTGGAAATTCAGCTGCAATACAGCCCTCGATGTCTTATACATCGGGGTCGATGGAGATAGGAGCCTGGTCTTCGTGGTCTATTACAGGAGCCGCCGGTGGCAATGAGAACGATCTGTATGCAACCTATACCAATGGACCGATGTCGATCACTATCACCGATTATTTTACTGCCGGTCAAGATTTCTTCAGCTTTAGCAGTGACGATGGTATACATACAATGGAAATTTCAGCTGCCTACAGTTCCGGGAAAATGGGTATCATGGCTGCATACAATGTGTCCGGTGGAGAAAATGCGTTTTATGCCGAAGGTAGCTACGAGCTCATGTCGGACGATGATGCGAGTGCCGGCATTTCCGTGGGACTTGGAAACGAAGGTTATACGTCCGACGGTGACCCAACGGTTGTCGCTGTAGCGATAAACGTCGCCAAAGGCGACTACACGGCCTCGTATATTCTCAATCCCGATCAAGAAACGACTTTTCTCGTAGTCGGCCGTAGTTTCTAGTTCAGTACCCTACGATAAACGATAAACATTAAAAAGGGCCCATTGCACATTGTGCATGGGCCCTTTTTCTATTTCTATCCGCCATCAAGCCTGACAGCTTTAATACTCTTCGCCTATGCTCGAACCAGCATTTTACTTTCCCTTGTGAAGATAGTTTCGAATTCGGCTCAACCCTTCCTCGATCTTTTCCAGATCAAGTGCGTATGAGAGTCGCACCCGGTCCGGCGCACCGAACCATTCACCAAGATAGGTGATAACTTTATGATATTGATACAGATCCCAGACAAAATCGCGCGGTGATTCGACCTTGGGCATTACATAGAACGCCCCTTCCGGCTTCCATAACTCCAACCCCAGATCCTGCAACCCCTGATAAATATAATCGCGACGTTGACGCCATACAGTGAGCTGTTCCTCGATGAAACTGGCATGTACCCCGATAGCCGCCAAAGCCATCTCCTGCCCCAGGATATTAGTATTCATCGAAGTATGGGTTTTCATGGCAATTACATTCTTCACCAACTCCTGATCCAACGACCAAAGGTAACCAACCCTGAACCCGCACATGGCATAGGTCTTGGAAAAGGAATTGATGGTAACCACATGAGAGCCTTTAATCAGGTAATTCTCACGCACGTAGATGAGATCTTTATAGACCTCGTCAGAAAGCACGTAGACCCCGTGTTCGTTGGTAAGGCGTTCGACCAACTTCAAAGTTTCGATCGCCTCAACGCGCCCAGTGGGGTTGCATGGTGAGTTGATAATCACCGCCTTGCATTCCTTTACCTTGGCGGAAAAATCATCCACATCGATTCGCCCCTCTATGGTGTCGGTGTATAAAGGTTCCAACCCAGCGAACCTCACCATGTGGGGGTAGGAATAGTAGTAGGGTCGAGCAATGAGGACCTTGTTGCGCGAGTCACCAGGTATGCTGGCAATGGCCCGCAAAGCCAGATCCAACGCTTCGGAAGCGCCGTTTGTTACAACGAAACACTCCGCGGTGGAATCGGGGTAATGCTGGGCTAATGCCTGGCGGAGATCTTCCATCCCCTGTATCAGGCCGTATTTGAAGTCCCGATAATGAGGAAGAACCTTGTAGGCGTCCGGAGGCGGCGGCAAATCTGGTTGCCCCGATCCGAAAGAGACAATGTCGCTGCCCTGTACCCCGATGAAGAGGGAAGGTGATAGTTCGTCTTTGTCCATGGCGTATTACAAACTTCCTGGTGCCGCAAAGGTACTCAATGGTCGTGATTTCGTCATCGCCGAACTGTCCCCCGAAGCTGCTTAGCTGGCATCTAACTTCACAGCATCACGGTGGATCACTTCCACCGTAACGTGAGCCAACCCGAGCCTCTCTGGCAACAATGCTTTGTAATCCTGCGGCGTCCTGTGCGCCTGAGTAATGACGGACAGGATGGCGCCGTACAAACCGGGACCTATGCTCCACAGGTGGATATCGACCACAATGCTTGTCCCATCGCATTCAACCAACGCTCTTACCTCCCGCTCGAGCGTCGCCGGACCTTGCCGATCTAGAAGGACCGCACTACTGCCCTTCAGCAATCCCGCCGACCAACGCGTTACCAGTATCGCCCCGACGATACCCATCAGTGGATCCATCCAAACAGCGCCTAAGTATTTGGCTGAAACCAGCGCCGATATTGCCAGCACCGAGGTAAGCGCGTCGGCGAGCACGTGCAGGTACGCACTTCTCAGGTTATGATCTTCCCCGTGCTCGTGGCCATGGTCGTGACGGTGTTCGTCGGCAGACCCGTGAATGTGTCCCTCATGACTCTTATGGCTCTGACCGTGATCGTGACCGTGATGATGGTTCTTGTGACCCAAGATCAGCACCGAAACGCCGTTCACGATCAATCCCAGCACGGCAACAACGATTGCCTGGTTGAAAGCGATCGCCACCGGGTTTATGAACCGATCGAGGCTCTTCCCCACCATCATGAGGGCAAAAAGCACCAGCAACACCGCTCCGATAAATCCGCCGAGGGCGTTTACCTTCCCGGTGCCAAAGCTGTAGCGCTTGTCGTTCGCGTGCCGCCGGGCATAACTGTAAGCAATAACGTTGATTCCCAAGGCCGCTGCGTGCGAAGCCATGTGTAAGCCATCCGCGAGAAGCGCCATCGAGCCGAAGAGGATGCCCGTCGCCAGTTCCACTACCATCATGGACCCGGTAATGGTAACCACGATCAGCGTGCGCTTTTCTCCTTCCCTTTTCTGGTCTTGGCCGAAGACGTGGCTGTGCTGCCAACGCTCTAACGACTGGTCATTCATGCCGACATAATCCGTTCTTCCAATGGGTTAAGGACGTTACTCTTTGGTGGATTCGGCGTCGCATCGATCCTCAACATAATGAAGTGGATCCTGCGTCTAACAAGGGTTGTTTTGCCTACACCGTAGGATTCAATCCTATGATCCGATGTGTATAATTTAAAGATAGAACTTAAACGAGCGCTTCCCCGATAATGCGCTTGTAGTATAAAGCTGGCGGTGTTATTGTGTTACAGAAATTACCGCAACGTGATCTTGGAGGACCTCATGCCTGAACAAGCTGACGAAACCCAGGGTGCATGTAGCTACCAGCGCACCGATGGTAGCCGTTGCCCGGGAAAGATCGTCAACACCAAAACCAACCTCTGCTTCTGGCACGACGGGGAAAGCCCCAAGGACGGACCCGGGGTGCGCACTCAGCTTGAGGAATGGGCCGAGAGCGGGCGTTCGATGGAAGGCTTCGAGCTTCGACATGCTTCCCTCGAAGGACTCAAGCTGGCAAACAAACCAAACCGCAACCTGCGCAAGGCGAATCTGTTCCGTGCCAGTTTGCAGGGAGCCAGTCTGTTCAACATCGACTTGCGCGGCGCGGAGTTGATAAAAGCAAACCTATCCGGCGCCAACCTGAACGAAGCGAGCATGCATGACGTCAACCTGTTGGGTG
>CAYNZV010000083.1:0-19327 GCA_964401715.1 uncultured Gemmatimonadaceae bacterium
TTTTCCAACATGGCGGTATCATCGACGATGTGGCGTTGTCCCTACAAGTCCCTCTCAGGCAGGCCTTCTAACCCGGTCCACCCTGCGGAAACTGACCGCGTAGATTCCTCCCAAGCTTGACGGTGGGCAACGGTAGGGACAGCAGTGGCGTGGATCGGCGTTGCAGGTAAATTGTTCATCACTCAAATCTGGAGAAATCAAGAATGCAGACGTTCCCGTTTATTCAAGTTGGGGTTGGCAATCGCGGTGCCAATATCCTCGGCGATCTGCTGAACGGCTACGGCGATCGTTTCACACCGCTGGCGCTGGTGGATGTGGTGCCAGAGTACCTGAATGAAGCGCAACAGAAACCCGGACTCGAAAACATTCCGATCTACGAACACTTGAGTGAGGCGATCACGGCGCAGCCGGAAGCGGAGGTGGTTGTTATCGTCACACCAGCGCGATTTCACTATGCGCTGGTCAAAGAAGCGCTTGAGGCACGCAAACATGTCTGGGTGGAGAAACCCCTTACCTACAGCCACTCCGAAGCGGTCGAGTTAGCCGCCCTCGCCGGACAACAAGCCAGGGAAGTAGTCGTCGGCAACCAGTACCAATACGATCCGATGGAGCGGCAGCTTCAACGCCTGGTGCAGAGCGGTGACTACGGCGAACCCTTTTTGCTAATGTATGAACATCACCGGCATCGCCCGGTAATGCGGGCGTTCACTGGAGAATACCCGGCACTGTGGGAACAGGGGGTACATTCCCTCGACTCAATCCTGGCGATTCTCGGCCATCCTGATCTGAAGAGTGTTTACGGGCTGGGACAAAAGCCGGCACATTCGAACTACAACAGCGATACCATGACCAATGTAATGACCGAGTTTACTAACGGGGTTCAAGCCCATCTCTTGGTCACCTTCGACTCGCAGAGCACCGACAGGCTGATCCGGGTGGAATGCACCAAAGGTGCGTTTCAGTGGCGCGGGGAAGAAATCGAGGTACTCGTCGACGGAAAGGTTGAAGAGACCTTGGGTCCGTTGGAGGATATCGACCCGGACATACGCGATCCATACATGGCCCTGTATACCTCCATAACTACGGATCGGACAACACCGACCGCGATTGAGGTCAACCTTAAAACAATCCAGTGGATCGACGCAGCTGTGCGGTCGCTTAACAGTGGGTCTATCGTATCCTTTTGAGGCTGTTGATGGGTAATTCTTTGCCTGCCTTCTGCAAGCGAATGGCTGCAGTTCAAATGATGGTCAGGATTACAAGGTGAGAATCGCGGTAGTCGGTCCCGGAGGTCTTGGTGGTCGCTACGCCGCCCTCTTGGCGCTTGCCGGCGAAGAAGTGTCGGTTATTGCCCGCGGATCTCACCTGCAGGCGATCCGTGAACGAGGGTTAGTTCTCCGCCACCTGGACGACGAGATAGCTCGGGTCGAAGTTGCTGCTACTAACGAGCCTGGAGACGTGGGTCCCGTCGACCTCGTCCTATTCTGCGTCAAAACCTACGATCTCGAAATCGCTGCCGAACGAGCACGTCCACTGATTGGCGATTCTACCACTGTACTGCCGATACAGAACGGAGTTACCAGCGGCGAACAGCTCGGACAAATACTTGGCGAGAAAGCCGTGATCGGCGGCACGACCTACGCCGACGGAAATGTCGTTGAACCGGGTGTGGTGAGCTTCGGCCATTCGAAAGCGCCGTTGATTTTCGGCGAGCTGGCCGGCGGCGAAAACGAACGCAACCGGCGCATCAAGCAGACATTCGACCAAGCGGAGTTGGAGTCGGAACTGAGTAAGACTATGCCGCTGGTAGTGTGGGAAAAGTTCGTGGTCGTTTGCGCGACCTCTGCGGTGCTGGCTATCCTCCGCCTCCCGTTGGGCTATGTGTTTTCAGTGCCCGAATGCGGCGAGCTGCTGCTGGGCGTTATGGAGGAGGTGGAGGCACTTGCCCATGCCAAAGGTATCGGTCTCGAGCACGGTGTCGCCCGCCGTCGCTTCGAGTATTTAAAAGAGAATGCAGCCCCGAGCATGCGCAGCTCGCAGCTCAACGACATCCTCAACGGCAGGCGGCTGGAGCTGGAGGCCCTTAGCGGCACAGCGGTGCGGCTTGGCGAAGAACTGGGCGTGCCAACGCCGATGTGCCGTTTCTGCTACGCCGCTCTGAAGCCGTATGTTGACGGTACTCCCGAAGCCTTAGGCTGATCCAAACGTCCCCCTCTGTTTATTCTTTCTCTAGGCGCCAGTGCAATGTGGCTGAGGGTAACTGCGTTGCGGGACGCGATTGCTACAGCTCGTTGTCAAGTATCTCGCTGTTGTAGCCAACCAGAAACTTCTTGCCGATCCGCATAGCGGGAGCGCGGAGTTTCCCTGAGCGTCCCAGCAAGACCTCCAGCAACTCGTCATCCGAAGGCCGCTCCTTCTTCAGGTCGTAGCGCATCGTGTTTTTGCCTTTGGCTACCAACAACTCGTTGATGCCGGCTAAAAGCTTAAGGGCTGCTTTACCCTCAACGGCCTCCTTCGAGGCGCTCTGCACCTTACCGTCTTCGATCTTGTTCTGCGCAAGAAACTCCTGCGCCTTCTTACAGCTCACTCACCCGGGGCGGTGATACCGCCAGTCCAGCTTTGTTGCCATCGTTGCACCTTTTCGGTTAGCAGGTCTTCTCAAAGGATTGCGTTTGGTCTGCGCCGTCGTGAAGAGATATACGATTACCGGGCTCCCATGCAAGCCTACGCCCCTTGTTGGCTCCGGTGACTAGTATTGAGCAACTACTTCCCGAGCACTGTTCGGCAGTCCGCCACGCTTCGTCCCAAGTAGTCGCCGCCGACTGCTTCAACACTGATTCCTTTTTGTCCCCCGAATGGTTCGCCGACATCGGGACTCGGTATCTGAGGCGAACTGTCCGAGGCTTTTGCTCAGTGGGTTTTTGTGTGGTCAAACATAACGATGGCAACATCATGCCGTTCCTCGATCGACTCTTGGAGATGCAACCCCACACCTTGCATTCGCTGGATCCTCAAGGCGATGTGGACTTCGCTTAAGATAAACTGTTAGTCGGAGACCGGGTTTGTCGCATCGACAATGTCAACTGCGGACAACTGGGTTCGGGGACGGAAGCGGAGTGTATGAAGCCCTCGACCAGCAATTACATTTACACCGGGACAAAGCTCTCGCGCTACGAGATCATTCTCGATATGTGGTGCAAGTAAGGAGTCTATGAAAATTGAACTGCAATGGCGGTCAAGTTTACTATTCCCAACTCTCCAGTGGATGTCGGCGCTCTAACATCGGCAATTCAAGGCGCTCCCCGCCTTGGCGATGTGATTGATAGAGCCCCAAAATCATCTCGAACGCGGAGCGTCCTTCCTCTCCACTGCCAGGGGGGTCGACTCCGCTTTCGCGAGCAGCCATAAGCTCGCGATACATGGTGGCGATGTTGTTGACATCGGCTACTTCACCTATATCGAGAGGATGCCATTCACCGTAGTCCGACGGCTGCCCTTCCATGGAACGCGGCAGGTGCCAAAGGCTTTGGGCGCCTTTGATGGCGACACGCAAAGACAATTGACCATCAGTACCCAAGACATCGATCCCGTAATTTGTGAGGTTGCCCTTTTCGTAGTCGAGGAAGTGCACTTCCCCAAGGATCCCGCCTGGAAATCCGTATTGAGCAACGGCGCGGTCGCCTACTACCAGACCGGAATCGCGGTCGCGTGGCGACATCTCTTTCGACTCCATGACGTCCTCGGGTTTCGCTAAACGACCTTGCCAATAGATTGTGCCGGCACACCATTCGGCAGCACCTCCGAAACACATCATCATGTCGGTGACGTGGGTACCCATCTCCATGAACTCGTTCCCACTCTTGCGACCACTTTTGTTTCGGCCGCGTATCATGACGACGTCGCCGATAAGGCCGTCCTTAATCAAAGCCTGCCCTTTGCGAACACCGGGATTGACGTGATTCTGCTGGTTGATCGCGAATTTGGCGCCAGTCCTATCAGCCGCCGCTACCATCTTATCGGCTTCCACGAGATCGATGGCGATTGGCTTCTCACAAAGAACAGATATCCCGCGCTCGAGCGCCGCCACGGTCGGGGCACAGTGTCCTCTTGTCTGCGTCGCCACTACCACCAGATCGAGCTCAAGGGCTTCACACATCTGGGCGCAATCTTCGTATTCGATCTCCAACCCAAAGTCTTCGCGCACCTGCTCACGCGCGCCATCGAACGGATCGCACAAGCCGGCGATTTCGAATTCGGGCAGATGGCCGATGATCGTTTTGAGATGACTGCGCCCCATGCCGCCGCAGCCCACTACTCCCACTTTGTAGGTCATGACTTATCCTAGGTCTACGCCGAAATCGGTCGGATTCAAGCCGCTGTCATCAGCCAGTCCGCGCAGGCTGATGAGCACATCTTCCGGCATTATGATTCCCTCTGCCAAAGCTTTTTCGCGGTTGTTCCACTCTATCTCACCCGGCAGGAAGATCTCATATCCTTCCGCCATGTCTGCCTGTTTGATCTCATCACACATCTGTTTCATGCGGGCGTGGAATTCTGATGCCGGCATCAGAGCGCCGACGTTCATGGCGATGAAGGCGTGGCCCTGGTTTGACGGTTCGTCAGTGTCAGCCACCCAACTCTGAACGCCGCTCATCATCGCCGCTCCAGACATGGTGGCGGTGAAAATCTCCACGAGCACGGCCAAACCGTATCCCTTGTGCCCGGCCATCGGCAGCTGACTACCCTTCTCCGGGAACTCGTTCGGATTGGTGGTGGGGATGCCGTCGTCGTCCACCAACCAGGTGTCGGGGATCTCACGGCCTTCGTTTTTGGCGGCGAAGATCTTGGTAGCGGCGACGGCGCTGGTGGCGATGTCGAGCATGATCGTGCGGTTGGTGCCAGTGGGTGCGGCCCAGGCGATCGGGTTAGTGCCCAGTATGCGGCTCTTGCCACCAGGAACCGTCATGCAGGGCTCGACGTTGCAGAACGAAAGTCCCAACATGCCGCTCTCGGCGATCATGTTGGAATAGAAGCCGGCGGCGCCAAAGTGGCTGCTGCCGCGCACCCCGATGTAACACATACCGGTTTCTCCCGCCTTCTCGATCGCCAGCTGCACAGCACGGTAGGAGATCGAGGTTGGCATGCCGTCGCAGGCATCGATGATCGCCCATGAGGGTCCCTGGTTGACGATTTTCTCTTTGGCTTCAGCCACCAGCCGACCGCGGCGTGCGTTTTTCATCAGGCCGCGGAGTTGCCGGGTGCCGTGGGTGAAGGTGCCCCAGGAATCGGTGGTCACAAAAACCTTGGCGCTGAGCTCGGCGTCCTCTTGAGTCAGGCCGGCCTCGACCATGGCGGCGACGCAGAAGGCTTCGAGGTTTTCAATCCTGATCGGCGGACTCATCTACAAAACTCCTCTGTGACTGTTTAAATCGAACCATTCGTAGCAACGACATGTGCTTTCGCGACGGGTGTCAAACCCGTGGACGTGTCAACTCGACCTTGATACAGCCACACAACCACGTGCGTGTCAAGATGCATCACGGATGCTACTCAGTCGACCAGTCTATATGCACGATATAGTCAGGATCCCCTTTGAGGTAACCGTGAGGAATAAAGTTATCTGACTTGTTCGGGAGATCCGCCAGAAAAATTCGCAGGCGCCGGCTTGTGCGGGGAGTCTTTAGCGGACGCCTGATGCGCAAGACCTCATCGAGCAAGTTGCAAATATTCTCACGAAGTTTCGAGGTGGAAAAGCACATGGGAATCTTCATTTAAATGTTGGTTCTCAAAACATCAAATTCGTAGGTACAAGATTATACGTTCGGCGAACCACACTTCGTCTATTTGCGACATGTCCAGTTGGACGTATCGGAGTTGCTCGCGAGCTACGCGACCATGAAAAGCTGCGCATAAGCAACCCTGTCCCGCACGTATCTGAGCTGGGATTTACCTCTATAGGTTCGGGACTCAAGTCCCTATAACAACCTTCGCTACAGTCACTACCAGAGGTATGCAGAGCGGCGCTCCTGCTCTCTTTCAAGATGTTGCTGCAACACTTTTTCTACCGCTCGGGCGAGTGGCGTTGTTCGCGAAGCCTTGGGCAGATCGTCGATCCAGGTCTGCAGTTTCGTCGCATGCAGGTCGACGTGCGCTCGTGCGATTTCGAGGGCAGGGCCGAGATCGGGGCGAGCGACATTAACCTCGGATTGGGCGTCAATGGCGCGACGTAACCAGGTCAAGGCGGTGGCGAGATTGCCCCGCTGCAAGCGCGCCAGGGTCAATGCCAAGTTCAAACGGTCGCGGGGTGAGTTGGCGATCTCGTAGTGATTTTCGGTGTCCTCGACTTCAGCGGGATCGGGCAAATCGTACCGTAGCAGCGCACGCGCTCGCTCTGCGTCCAGCTCCCGTACGGGAATCGGTTCAACGAAGTAATGTTGCAGCTCGCTGAACGGCGTCAACGGCAGTGCCGCAAACGAGAATTGTACCAGGCGGTCCCACGGGTAGTGTCGTAACAACTCGCGGTCGCCGCTGGAATAGCTCAGTCGCTGATCATCGTCCTCGTAGATATAGGGCGCTTCCAAACGGGCTACATCTTCGGGGCCGGCAATGATCAAGGCCAGGATGCCCTCCAGGGACGCCGTATCGTACTGACACTCCATCCGCCAGCGCCGCTCGCTGACCATACGCTCCTGCGCAAAGGTCCTGCCGCGCTCTTCGAGCCAGGCCGTGCTGAACCGCGGCGGCCGGTCCCGCTTGAAGCTGAGGGTCATAAAATCTACCGGGCCCGTACGAACTATAAAGGTGTACGGGAACACTTCCGCCTGGGTTTTTATCAGACTTCGAGCTTCGTTCGGCGTGAGCCAGTATAAAGGTACCCACTGCATCAACACCCCGTCTTCCCTCAACACCCTCTTTATGCTCTGGTAGAACTGTAGCGAATAAAGTGCGTGCACGCCTTCGGCTGTTGGTGGCGGTGGCTCCATGGACACCGCGTCGTATTGTTCGGGGGGGGCGCGTTCCACAAAATGACGGCCGTCGTCCAGATGTATGGTGACTCGAGGGTCGGCTCCGAGGTTGTGGTTGAACTCTTTGAAACGGGTGAGGGAAAGCCCGATCATCGCGGCGGATATATCCACCACGTCCATCTGCTTGATCGGATACATCAGCATCGCCCCGAACGATTGTCCCGATCCAACGGCGATGCCGAGAACACGCTCGGGCGCACCTGCGCGTGGATAGAATAGGGCCGGCAGGTGTCCTTCTACTGCCTGCACCGAGAGCAGGCTGTCAGCGACCACGGCCAAGACTTGATTCCCGGAAGCGATCACCCGTTGGGTTGCGTCGGCGAACACCGTAGCGGTAGTGATCGGTCCTTCAATCAGGTCGAGAACCTCCATGCTTCTGAAGCGTTTTCCGACGCCATGCTTCTGGACCGTTTCCAAGGTGACATCGCCCCTCAGAAACCACAGGGTGCCCAGCAACGCAGCTATTCCCATTAGATGTCCCGGTCCGACGGATAGACTGGTGCCTCCTTTTTTGACGAGCCAACTTTCGGCTGCTAAGCCCAGAGCAATGGTCAGAAAAGCAAATGCAAACAGGGTGCCGGTGAGACCGATGTTTGGCAGCAGAATATAGCCGGCGCCAAATCCTCCGGCGCTGGCGCCAAGGGTGTTCCAGAAGACGAGACGACCGGAAACGTTGCGCAGCTCGGTACTGTGTCGCGTGGCCTCGACGATGATGCCAGGCAGCGCCGTGCCCAGCAATGCCACCGGGAGAAACACCACCAGACCGATCTGCAGAAGCGGAGCAAAAAACGTTGCATCCGCGGCCGGACTGAAGAAGTACCAGCTCGGTTCCATGCGCGGATTCGAGCGCGGTAGCTGGTATTCGGCGATGGTCCACCATTCGAGGCCGTAGAGGACCAGCAGCGCCGCGAGCGGTTGCAGCAGCGCCACTACCCGCAGCGGACGGAACCCGCGTGCAAGAATGCGGGACATAACGATGCTTCCGGTCGCCAGGGCAGTGAGAAAAACAGCCAGTAATACGGCGGTGAGATAGACCGTCGAATCATTGAAGAGCGAGAAATAACGGACCCAGCTGACTTGGTATCCAATGGTTGCGAGGCCGGAGACGAGCGCCAACGCGCAGAAGAAAAAAGAGGGTCCAGGTTGATGGGTCTCCTTGGACGGTGGATGAATTGGTGCGGCGCCACGAAACAATACCAGCGCTAATACCGCGATGGTGAGGTTGCCGATGCCGGCCGCCAGGCTCGTTCCGTTCATTCCAAGCGTGGGGATGGTGATATATCCACTGACCAACACCCCGATCACAGCGCCGACGATGTTCAAACCATAGAACAGGCTGGTGAGTGAGCCGATGGTGGCGTCGCGTTCCACGATGCCATCCAGCAACAGCGGCAGGGTACCGCCCATGAAGAAGGTGGGAACGAGGAAGAGGAGGAATAACAGGAAAAAACGGAGCAGGAACAGCATTTGCTCACTACCCGCCGCATACGGATAAAGATACGCGTATGAGCCTTCGACCCATTCGAAGAGAGACGGGAAACAAAAGGCATAGATGCCGATGGCCGCCTCGAAGAGGCCGTAGACAAACAGCGGGGAAAAACGACGACTACGCAGGTGACCGCCGAACCAGAGGCTGCCTAAGGCAAGGCCGATGAAGAAGCTGGTTAAGACGGTAGATAGGGCGATCTGGCTGGCGCCAACGATCAGTGTCGCCTTGCGTATCCAGACCAGTTGGTAGCCAAGGCCCAGTGCCCCTGACAGTGTGAACAATACGCCGGCGAGCGGGATGGTGCTCCACCGGGGCAACAAAACTAGCGGATTTCCCGCTCAGCCAGCGGTGTCCAACCGCGTCCGGGGCCGCGCACTCCCGCGCCTTCCCAGCGTTCCCGCAAGGCAGCGAACTCTTCCGGATCGCGCATCTCTCGTTCGGGATGCTCAGGGTCGCGAATGACGAAATACGCTTCGCCCGGATTGCATGCCATGGTAATTGGATCGCGTTCGGGGGTGTAATCTTCGGGTAACTCGTCTAGATTGTTCGGAACATCGGAATTCTGGTAGCGAAGGTCGATGCTCCAGCGCACGATGTCGGACCCGTTGTCAAAGGAGGCGTGTGGCGTGAAGCTGGTCATGAACACGGCGGATCCGGCCTTCATTTCCAAGGCAAGCGCACCCTCTGGCACTTCCTCCGGAGCGATCTCCAGGTAGTTGGCATGTCCCTGGGAGTAATGTTGGATGATCCCTGCTTGGTGTACCTTGGGGATGACCCACAGGCAGCCGTTCTCCAGGGTCGAATCGACCAGGGGAATCCAACAGGTTATCAAGGTGTAGTTGTCACAGTGGGGCGCCGAGTATCCCGAATCCTGATGCCAGGGGACTTCCCCCTGGGTATGGCCGGGCACCTTGGGTCGCACGCGGTAGATCGATGCTGCCACTATCTCGGGGCCGATCAGATCCTCGATGCAATCGAGTAACGGCGAATGCCGCAACGCCGTGAGCATGCCAGGTCCGTGAAAACGTCCCGACCAGATCGCCATGAGGACTTCGTGACCGGCATCGGGGTTATGGCGGCAAATCTTGGTCAGGCGGGTTTCGAATGACTCTTCGGCGAAGTCACGATCGAGTTTTCCTTCAGTGATCAGCTCCAGGCAGCGTTCGTGGATGGCGGCGGTTAGGCCATCCTTTAGAAGCTGCAGGTCAGCATCGTTGTAGATGTTTTCTTTGACGACATAGCCAAGCTCTTCGAATTGTGTCAGTTCTTCTGACGTAAGTCCCATGTATAACTTTCTCCACTTGTTAAGAATGTGAAGCTCAGCGGCTGCGATACCATTTTACTATTGCTGCTTGCTGGCTGCACTACTGGCAAGCCAAGATCTGGACCTCGCAAGGGGTGCGCAACCCCTGCGCTTTTCGCGCGCGTCGATAGAATGGCGGACGGTATTTAGCACGCCTGAGTCATCCAAAAAATACACTCTGATACGCTCACGCGCTCATGTCTCTTGCAACTCCATCACCACCAGGTCCGAGTGTCGTGTCACGGGCGTCACATCTAACTCGACTAATTCGCCGGACCGCAAGCTGCCTTCTACGGTTGTTTTATAGGGCGCGTGGAGCTTGAAGTCCACATCCCACTGCTTGGGCCAGGCAGGGAATAGTCGGATCTCCCTGCCGATGGTCTGCATCAACATTTCCTGCAACCCGATCATGCCACTGCCACCCCAGTTGTGATCGGGCACCCAATCGTGTCCCGGTCCCCAGAACGTCGGGAAACGGCGATCGCTATCGCGCATTTTTGCGGTGTTGAACTCCGCCGCTTCTCGGGTCAGTCCCATGCGCGCGAAGAAGATGCCGTCCTGGTGCCAACTCTGTACAATGCCTTTTGCAAAAGTACCGTGTTTCCAGGTGTTCTTGAAGAGATCGATGGCGTCGGTATCGCGAAGATCGAACCGATCAAACGGAAATAAAGGATAAAACTGCGGGCACTCGACGTTCTGGTATTTCTCCCACGACCAGGCCGGCTTCATGATCGGATCGCCGTCGACCTCGTCGTATCCGAAGTCGGGGAGACGCTGGAGGTAAGCCGCGTAATAGCTCTTTTCTTCACCGGAGACCAGGAAATCGTCCAATTGTAGCAAGGACTCCAGGCATGCCTGCAGTCCGGCGATCAGGTCGCTGGGGTTTTGCGCTCCATTGTAAGATTCACACGAGGTAGACGGATAGATCTCCAGCTTGCCGCTTGCATCCAGCGGCTCGCCACTGCGTTGCCGGCGACGCATCTGATAGTGAGCATCGAAAAAGTCTACGGCGGATTTGATGAATGGTAGATGGCGAGAGAGGTCGATCCCGGAGAAGCGGTGATGCTCTATGATCATGTAGGCGAATTCCAGCTGCGCTCCATATAAATATTTACACATGGAGTTGACCTGAACTCCGGGCTCGAAATCGGCCGGCCGCTGCCTTTTCTTTGCTTCGGGTTCTTCCCAACCCCAGGCGCAGGCGATGGGCAGACCGAAGTTCTCCATCTGTTCGGTGAAGAGACAGCCGTCGTGTCCCCAGTAATGCTTCACCCTCGCTGCGGCATTCGGCAGTACGCGACTGTAAAACTGGAACTGTGGTTCCATCTGCTCGAAGTCACCCGATTTGAGCATCGGCCAGTAGACCAGACGCTGGTTCTGGGCGGTAAAACTGCCACCGCCCCAGGCACGCCAATCGGGAGCGAGAGTTTTGTCTTCCTGCACCAGGCCGGGATCGAAGGTGAAGTTGCCGCCATTGAATTTTGTCGGATAGCTGCCAAAGGCGTTGCAACCGAGCTGGTAGCGGAACAGCTGGTAGTTTCGCCCGAGGGTCCATGGCAGGTCAGTGGTGTTTTTTTCAGTGTTGATGATCAACCAGCTCCGCTGCCAGTACTGCTGCCACCAGTCGCGAGCGCGCGCTCGTGCCGCGCTCGTCGAAGGTGTGGTTGCTTCGACAGACGCCTCAAGGTTTGTTCGCCACTCTTCAAGGGTCTGGGTCTGATCCACATGGGTGAACAGTCGCAGCTCATGCCTGCAAGCAGCCGTCTCCGACTTGAGGATCCACGATGTGAAGGCAGTATCAAGGTAGGTGCCATTGATGTTCCCGGATGGCACGAAACCGTCACCGGTCAGCAGGCCGCCGTAGGTGCGTCCTTTTTGCGTATCAACCATCTCGGTGCGGACTTCTTCTAGATCTTGCTGCTTAACGATGAAGTCAAAGAGCAGATGGTCGTCCTGGTTGCGGTGGTGGAACGCAACTCTGTCGCCGTCGAAGCTGACGCTGTCAGGATACCGCACAACCTTGCCGGGATAGGCGTCCCAGCTGAAGCAGCCAAACCGATTCCTCTTGCCATCGGATTGCCCGTCGGGTAATTCCTCCAGTTCGTTGCGCCAGCCTTCGTAGGCAGCTTCCACCGACAGCAGGACGTCGGCTTCGATCTCAACATGTACCACCGATCGGTCCACCTCGACCCATATATTGACTTCGGCACGTGCACTCTCGCTCTGGCCCAAGATGCGCACAAACCCCTCCCGCAACCTCAACTCCTGGCGAAATTCCCCGCCGAGGACAAACGGATTCGGATCGAACCGTATCCGAAAGCGGCCCAGCTTCATGTACTCGTTATTCTCATCGAAACAACCGCTGCGCTGCGCGTAGAACAACAGCTCACCGTTCTCGACCCAGACGTTGAGGCCGATGTCTCGTCCGCCACAGGGCATGGATTCGCTGGAGTTTTTGCTTTGTTCGGACCAGACGATATTGTACTGATCGATCATTGATTCCTCATTGCTGCTTGCTTAACGCCATTAATGAATATCTATTTGCTCAGTTTCGCCCGCCATCCGGGTGGGTTGCGAGGTAATACCGCCTGAGGCTTTCGGCAGTATTGAATGCGCTCAGAGACGCGTGACCTCTTCGCTCACTTTACACCGTCATTATTTGATTCAGCTGCCGAGCGACGACGAAGGCATGGTGGGAATTGTCAGCACGCCGCATTCTTCGTTGTGCAAACGGCTAACAGCTCGATCGGTCAACCTGTTAGCCATAATGTGGCTGCACGCCGCCCTGGGCACTCGATTCGTAAGCTGCTTCCACTACAGCCATGGTGTGGAATGCATCCTCAATGGAGGTGGGTAGCTCGTTCGCGGAGCCTTCAAGAAAACACTGCAAACTGGCCATGGGACCCACAAAGGCCTCGGGATACCAGTTTCCTTCTGGTTTTACACTGATCCACTCGCGCTCTTCGCCTTCATCCACCACACAATACTCCAGCTCGTCCGGCCTGCCCTGCGGATAATCGAGTACGACCCCGATTTGGGTGCGAACCGCCCCTTCCGTGCCTTCCCATTTCACATAACTCCATTGGTGTTTGTCGCTGAAGTCGTGGCCGTGGTTAGTGGTCACACTTGCACGGACGTTGTCACCGTAATCCAGGATCACCGATGAGCGGGTCGCTTCCATATGCAGGGCGGAAGGATGTTTGGTGGTCTTGGCGTAGACGCCGGAAGGATTACCCAGAAACGAGCGGATCAAGTCGATGTAGTGGATGCTGTGGTAGACGATTTCCACCCGCGAAATCTCCGCCAGCCAACCCCACAGGTGCCAGGGGGTGTGCACGTTGACGTTGATCTCCATATCGTGGAGCTCACCAATCAGTCCCTGATCGATCAAGCTGCGGGCGCCGGCATTGTTCGGGGCGAAGCGCAGCTGGAAGTTGATTGCCGCCGTCAGCTTTTTCTGGCGGCAGAGATCGCGAATCTGGCGCGCATGCTCGAGGTCCTCGCCCATCGGCTTCTGGATAAGGGTGCCGGATCCGTCAGGCAAGGCGTTGATGATTTCTGGTATGGCGGAGGCCGGTGTGGCGATGTCGAAGATGGCATTTTCCTCTACCGCCGCTTCGACCGCCTCTCTGAGCGATCCGTGCACGCCGGGTATCTCGAAGTCAGCCGCCAGTTTTTCGGCCGCCAGTGGATCTTTGTCGTAAACGCCCACTACCGTAAAACCTGATTTTCGATACGCCGGGAGGTGGGCGTCGCGCATGATCCCTCCAGCGCCAAAACAAACGATGGGGCGTAAGGTCCGTGGGAGTTGAGGTTGCTGTTCGATCTTCATAGTGCTCATCCTTGTGGCGACGGCTTGCGGTTTTCTCAGCCCGAACGAAAATCGACTAGAAAAGTAAATGTTACGATGGTCAGGAAAAATAGGCCAAACGCTCGGCTCGTTGCATCTCAAATTGCCCCAAACTCCCGCAGAGCCGGTGAAGGGATTCAGCTTGGATTTGCATCGAGCGTTTCATGCATTTGTTTATGCGGCTCCGCGCTTTACAATCGAGGCGATTTCAGCTTCCTTCCCGGTTTGTATGCCGGGCAGCTGGACCGGCCGTTCATCCGCGCTCAACAGCGCTATTCGCAGGTTCCAAGGAAATCTCATGATGACCCCTGAACAACGGTATTTTTTCGATGTCTTCGGATATCTCCACCTCAAGGGAGCAATCGAACCCGATGACCTGAAGGCGGCTCAGGAAGCAGCCGAGCGCTATGTCAGAACTCCGCCAGATCAGATACCGCCAGGATTCGGTATCCAAGAACATTCGGAGGGATTTCTTCTATTTCAGTTTGGCTTCGCCTTCGACCGGCCTTTGGAAAAGCTTGCCATGCACCCGGCCAGCTGGCCTATCGTCTGCGAACTCACGCACGATCGTCCGCGTCTGATAAACGGCACCCTGCTGGTGAATCGTGTCGACATAGGCTCACACTTGCACTGCGCTCGGGAGGAGGACATCGCCTGGCCCCGTACTCACTATGCGGTAAAGAACGGCGAGATTTTCTGCGACAACCTGGTGGTGTTCCCATATCTCACCGACGTGAATCCTGGCGACGGCGGTTTGATCGTGTTGCCAGGATCACACAAAGCGTCTTTCCAGCGCCCAGCCGACATGTTTTACATGGACGAGAAGATCACCACCGAGATCCCCGAAGGTATCGTTAACATTACGCCGAAAGCGGGGGATATCGTCATCATCTCGGAAGCCCTTACCCATGGCACCCTCACCTGGAAACCAGAACGCGACCGTCGTGCCCTGGTGCTACGCTATCGGCCTCAGCACTTGGGGGGCGCTACCGCCATACCCGAAATGGTGCAGGAACGGTTACTGCCGGAAACGCGCGAGCTGTTGGCAGAAGAGGGTTTCAACACGGTAAAAGGAATCGTGAACAAGAACAGATCCGCTACTTAGGAAGGACACCATGACCCCGGAACAACGTTATTTTTTCGACGTCTTCGGTTATCTGCACCTCAAGGGAGCAATCGAGGCGGAGGATCTTGCGGCTGCGCAGGAGGCCGCAGAGCGTTACGTCAATACGAAACCCGAGGAGGTTCCACCCGGTTTCAACATCCACCAAAAAACCGACGGATGGTACCGGTTCGAATACGGTTTTGCCTTTGATCGAGCGTTGGAAAAGCTCGCCATGCACCCGGCCAGCTGGCCGATTGTTATCGAGTTGACGCGCGAGCGACCCAGACTGATAAATGGCACCCTGCTGGTAAACCGCAGACAGGAAGGCACCCGCCTCCACTGCGCAAGGGAGGATTTCGGCTGGGGGAGTACCCGCTACGAAGTCAGAAATGGCCAGATTTTCTGCGACAATCTGGTAGTATTCCCGTACCTGACCGACGTGAATCCCGGCGACGGAGGTTTGATTGTGTTGCCGGGCTCGCACAAAGCGGAGTTTGACCGCCCCTTCGAGATGTTCTACGCAGATGGAAAGATTACCGATGAGATTCCAGATGGAGTTGTGAGCATAACGCCAAAGGCGGGGGATATCGTTATCATCTCCGAGCTGTTGACCCACGGCACCCTGCCCTGGAAGCCGGATCGGGATCGCCGCACGCTGGTCCTACGGTATCAACCCCAACATCAAGGTGGCACTACCAGCATACCGGAGCCTATTCTGGAGAGGCTGCTTCCAGAGACCCGCGAACTTATCGAGCGTCAGGGTTTCAACCACGTGAAGGAGGTTGTAAAAACCAGCCTCGCCGCTGTTTAGGAGTGCCCGATTACGATGTCAATGCAGCGTATTAACGTGACAAAATGAGTAGCAGATATTGGGTAATAGCCCTCGTATCCTGAGTGGGGTTGGCATATGTGCACATACTCCAAGGCTGCGTCAGTCTGTGCCAGGAGAATCCGGCGCGTTTTTTTCTGCGGTAGGAGGTCTGCATTACCGTAAGCTCTTCGTTCCTATGATTACTACTCATAAGCTTGGACGTCTGCCGTAAGAGTTTGCGGCCTTGCCATCCGGTGTATCGCCGATCTTGCCAAGGGATACCATCTGCCGGTTGTGATGTACATCTAAGGATTCAGCAGCTGGGCATACGAGGATTTCATCGAGATGGGTATAAACGTGATGCAGACCCTGCGTGCGGGAACGAAGAGCAGGTCTTATTTCTTTTTCAAAGAGACGTGCGGTGGCCAGCTGGCATTCCACTTCCCGCGCTTGGGTTTCCCCTTGCCGTCGACGTAGAAACTGGTGATCCAACCGGCCCCAGTATGCGACGCCGGATCTCGTCGAGGTGAGCTGGTGGTAGGCAGGCGTAATGTCCAGGCGCCGATCTCAGACGTCTTTCTTACCAAAGCACCGGACGATCTGGCCGGATTTCCGGTAGATGCGACCGAGAGGCCGTCGTTTCCGAGCAGCAGATTCTCTTCAGGTTCCACCACAAGATGATCGATCTCAATAGTTCGCGTCACGGCGATATCCACTCATGTGTAGTTATGTGTTACACAGTGGATGTTGAATGATGGAGGCGCATAAACGAGCAATCAGCGGTTGGCGCAAGGGGGTGACCCGTTATTACGTGGGTGCTTGTTTACCTGATTATTTTGCGGTGTCGGGTAACGTAAAACCACGCGACGATCGTCTCGGCTGTGAGGCTGACAAGCACGGCGGTGGCGCCCATAGCGGCGCCGTAGATCAACCATAGCGGCAGAACAATTAGTGCTGCCACATGGACGACGACACGGGTCAATGCACTTGGCAGTAGGGAGATGGTACGCTGTTCAACGAGGGCGAGGCCGTAAACATAGCTGCGTACCATCAGCGTCAACGGCATGAAGGAGTAGACGAGCAGGGGAATGCGACAGGCTGCCACTATCGTCGGTTCCACCGCTATCAAAGAGGCCAAGATGAAATCCCTTGTTGGCGTCCAGAACAAGGCCACCATCAACACAAATGCAGTCAAACCGCACAGAGCAAAAAAACGAACAATGGTGCGACGGCTTTCCGGGACCTCTCTGAATGCCGGGATGATGACGCGCATTTCGTTGACCCAGCCGCAGGTCATATTGGCAAGGGATTCGGCCACCACGATAGCAGCGAGGGCGATCTCCGCCGCTGGTCCGCGAGAAATGAAGAGGTTCATAGTTGGCCGGCTCGACGACCATGCCATGTTTACAACCACCAAGGGCCAGTAGAAGCTGATCGCCCGACGTAAGGAATAGGGTGTCCCACTATCCTCCTGGAGATACCCATGCACGCGACTGAAGTAAGCCCAAAAAATCACCACAGCTTCCACGATATATCCGCAGTAAGCCACCAAAACCGGCAGCAGAATGGGCCGGCTCTGAACCGCGTTTGCAGGAAGCAGAGCGATGACGGCAACAATACTGGCGCCGATCTTCGCCAGGGTAGCAGCGCTTACTGACGTTGTCTGCCGATGTCGCAACAACAAGCCGACGAAATAACGGAGATAGGTGTCCAGCGCCGATAACGGAATCAGGCAGAGGATCGCGAAGCGCGCCTCCTTGCCGAGATTGGGCCGGACGTCATGGATATCTTCGACGAGCCAAACACCGACGGGTGTGGCGGCGATGATCAAGAGGATGGTAGAAACTGCCGCCCACAGGATGAAAAGGAAAAGCTGATTCTTGCGCCGGGAGTGATGGTCGTTGGTGAGCACCAACCCCAGCTGACTGCACTGGTGTAACGGGGTTGAAAGAAACGAAAAGATACCCAAAGCCAACCCATATGCAGCGAGAGTCTCCACGGCTTTGGGGACCCGTGCCATGCCGCCGTTGAGGAACTGCGCTCCCACTTCGTAAGCAAACGGAATTACCGCCAAGGGTGCGAGGAAAAGGACCAGCTGGCGGTAGGTCATGAAAACACGGGCGTGTCCTAAGGAGTCAGATTGGCTGATGCGTTAAAGGCGCTAAATTGTCTTGGTCACAACTGGATACGAATTAGCTGAGGGGTGGCCGGGAGGCTACACCCGAAGCGAGCCGCCGTTTACCTGCAGCGTCGCACCAGTGAAAAAGGTCGAGCGACCGGAGACCAGATACCAGACTGCGTCCGCAAGTTCACGCGCAGTAACGTGCCGCTGAAGCAGTGCAGCCCGCCGGAACACCTCTTTCTGCTCTGTGTCGAAACTGTCGGTGCGCGGAGTATCGATGCTGCCACGGGCGATGGCGCCGAGCAGGATGCCGTCAAGTGGCAAATTCTTTTGCCGCCGACTTGGTCATGGCGACTATGCTAGCTGTGGACACATTGTACGCCAGATGGGCACACAGACTGCCGACAAATGCGGCCTGCTCGCTGTTACTGCATGACAGGTAATACTGCTACCATCCACAGAAAAGCGCCGATCAGGTCGATATCCAATACGTGTTGCCAGTTGGCTTCGACAACCTCTGACCACGGCACGGCGGGTGCAGTCGCCGCGTTGTTGACCAGGATATCTATCTGTTCGAAGTGATCGACGGTGCCCTCGACCATAAGGTTGACCTGTTACTTCACCAACACATCGATGATCATGATGGACACTACATCTGTCTCCGTTTGGGCCCAGATATGGTTGGCCGTCAACGCTGTGGAGTATCCCTTCGGCGAACACCTCTGCCACTGTTTGGCCGATTCTCGAAGTGCAGCCAGTTAGGATGGTGACCTTGTCGTTAAGAGTATCCATCAGGTGACCGCCTCCTCACACGCCGCAGAATGCGGAAAAACCTCCGTCCACCGGTACGATAGCACCGGTGACAAAGCTCGCTTCGCCCGAAAAAAGCCAAAGAGCAGCCCCGACTACCTCAGGCGGGTTGCCGAAGCGGGTCATGGGAACGTTGTCGATGACGGTTTCGCCGCGTTGAGTCAGCTTGCCGGTCTTTTTGTCGGTGAGCAGGAAACGATTCTGCTCGGTGATCATGAAGCCAGGGGCGACGGCGTTTACGCGTATCTCGGGGGCGTAGGTTGTGGCCATATGTACCGCAAGCCAACGGGTAAAACTGTCGGCGGCCGCTTTGCCATTGGAATAGGCCAGGGCCCGAGATAAGGGCAAGCCACCTCCGATGGACGTGATGTTTACGACGGCACCGGACCCTCTCTCTGCAAAGACGCGCCCTACCGCCTGTGATGGGATCACCGCGCTCAGATAGTTGAGGTCCATAACGTTTCGAACTGCTTCGGGATCGATGTCGAAAAACTCGAGCTCTGGAGTCGTGGTAGTAGTGGGATGACTGCCGCCGGCGCCATTCAACAAAAAGTCTACGGTGCCGAAATGTTCGAGAGTTTCGGCGAGGGCGTTGGCGACACTGGCCTTGTCGATGGCGTTGCACTCCACCGGTATAACTTTTCCAGGGTAGGCCGAGTTGATCTCGTCGGCTTTGGCGCGAGCGGCTTCTGGCAAAATGTCCCAGATTGCCACCTGGGCGCCGGACTGCGCCAAGCCGCGAGCGATTTCGCCACCAATGGCGCCACCTGAACCAGTGGTTACTGCTTTCTTGCCAGTAAAGTCATAGGTCA
>CAYNZV010000084.1:0-19248 GCA_964401715.1 uncultured Gemmatimonadaceae bacterium
CCGTGATCGTCAACACCTCGTTCAACGTGCGTGGGGAGCCGATAGTATGCACTCCGGAAGATGCCTATCGATGCTTCATGCGCACTGAAATGGATTACCTGGTGTTGGGGAACTATCTGCTAGACAAGAAATCGCAGCCAAACCAGACGGAAAAAGAAGACTGGCGTGAAGAGTTCGAGTTGGACTGATCGTAACGCAGGTCGAGAAACCGTATGATCGACAAGCAGGGATTCTGGGGGGTTCCACAAACCGCCACGGCCGAGTTGCGGAAGTTCGGACTAATCATGGCTGTTGCCGCTACGACGATCGCTTCGTTCTTGTGGTATAAAAACTGGACCGAAACAGTGTTTTGGGTGGGACTGGTGGCGGCGGTCTTTGGAGCCGCAAGCGTTGGATTGCCTTCGGTCCTGCGCCCACTGTATGTCAGTTGGATGCTGTTCGCCCGTATTCTGGGATTCGTAAACAGCCACGTACTGCTAACCTTGGTCTTCTACACCTTGTTCACGGTGATCGGGGCCTTAATGCGCCTGCTTCGACACGATCCGTTGGATCGCCGACTGGAAAAGGACCGTTATAGCTACTGGAACAAGCGCGATCCCTCGCAACCGCCTAGGGACCACTTCGAGAGGCAGTTCTAACGTCTGGATGAGCATCCGCTCATCTTGATATTATCTATTGGCACAGCTATATTTACACCCTTTAGGAGACGGCTCTGAAGTCCCTAGAAGCAGCACCTGAGCAACCATCCACAGTCGCTCCCGAGGATAGGCACTGGATCAAGGTGACCTTGGTCGAAGCGCATTTGGCCGCCGCACGTGGAGAGGTTCCCGTCGGAGCTATTGTTGTCAAGGGCAACGAGATAATCGGGCGCGGATCCAATGCTACTGAGCGCCGACAGGATCCGACTGCTCACGCAGAGATTCTGGCTATTAGGGAAGCTGCGGCCTACTTGGGATCGAGGCGGTTACATGACACGGCTCTCTACGTGTCTCTAGAACCTTGTTCGATGTGTGCGGGAGCTATCGTGCTCGCACGTATTCCGCTACTCGTATTCGGGGCATACGATCCAAAGGCCGGAGCTTGTGGCTCCCTACGCGACTTAGTTCGCGACTCCAGACTCAATCACCGATGTGAGGTACACGGTGGCGTGAGCGAATCGGAGTGTGGCAGCGTGTTGAGGGGCTTTTTTGCAGATATCAGGTCTTCGGCGACCTGAGCAGTTGGGGAGAGGTGCCTGAGTGGTCGAAAGGGGCGGTCTCGAAAACCGTTGTGGCCGTTAAGGTCACCGTGGGTTCGAATCCCACCCTCTCCGCCATTATGAGGACACGGAGAGATGACCGAGTGGCCGAAGGTGCACGACTGGAAATCGTGTGTAGCGCGAAACGCTACCGAGGGTTCGAATCCCTCTCTCTCCGCCAGTTCGAGGTGGGGCAGTAGCTCAGTTGGGAGAGCGCTAGAATCGCACTCTAGAGGGCGTGGGTTCGAACCCCATCTGCTCCACCATTTTTCTGTTCAAGGTCGTGCTAGATGGGGAGATAGCGGTGCCCTGTACCCGCAATCCGCTATAGCGGGATCGAATTCCCACCAAGAGGTTTTGTGTTGTTGTCGGGAACGGAGCAAAGTGGCGTTGAAGGTTGGATTCTGCGCAACGGAAGGCGTCTGAACTCCGTCAGGACCGGAAGGTAGCAGCGGTAAGAAGGTTTTTCGTGTGCCGCAGGACTATCCGCCCGGAGCCAACTGGCGTCGGAAACGACAGCGACCCGAATCGAAGGTGGGTGCACGACCTTACTGTACTGTATTGGTGCACACTCGACGATTGTGTCAGGCCATCCAATCTCGACCAAGACGACTTAGAAAACGCACAATTGTGACCTATCTCGTTACCGCTCGCAAATGGCGTCCCCGGCGTTTCGCCGAGGTAGTTGCCCAAGATCACATAACTGAGACGCTGGAAAACGCGGTCTTGTCGGGTCGCATCACCCAGTCGTACCTGTTTTGCGGTCCTCGCGGTGTTGGCAAGACGACGATGGCCCGGATCCTCGCCAAGGCCCTCAACTGCAGCCAACGCGAGAACGCCGATCCGTGCGATCGATGTGCGTCGTGTGAAAGCATAGCTGCTGGCACCAGTCTGAACGTACTCGAGATCGATGGCGCGTCGAACAACAGCGTCGACGATGTGCGCGCGTTGCGGGAAGTGGTGCGATATATCCCCACCGAAGGCAGTTACAAAATCTACATCATCGACGAAGTCCACATGCTTTCTACGGCGGCCTTCAATGCCTTGCTTAAAACTTTGGAAGAGCCGCCAGCACAAGTGGTGTTCATCTTCGCTACGACCGAAGTCAAACAGGTGCCGGAAACGATCCTGTCTCGGTGCCAGAGATTCAATTTCCGGAGGATTCCTACTGCCGACATCGTTGCACACCTCCAAACCATCGCCGACAGCGAGAAGATAAATGCTGAAGATGAAGCCTTGTACTTGCTGGCCAATCGGGCGGATGGGGCCTTGCGTGACGCCGAAAGTTTGCTGGATCAGATGGCTGCGTTTGATCAAACCGTAATCACAGCGGACACGGTTGAAAAAATCCTGGGTTTGGTGGATCGCAATGTTTACTTCGACTTGATGCAAGCGGTCCGTGAGACTGATTCAAAACAGGTCTTGGATCTCGTTGAAAGCGTAGTTGGCGCCGGCTTCGACTTGGAAGAGTTTGTGCGTGGGCTGGTGGAGAGCCTGCGTTCCCTCCTATTTGCCGTTGTGCAGGGGAAGGCCCAGGAACTCGACATCCCGGAGTCGGAAAGAACCAAGTTGGAGGAGTTGGCTGGGGGTTTCGTTGCCGAGGACGTTTTGCGGATGCTGCAAGTGCTCATAGATCTGGAAACGCGTATACGGCAATCAGTGCAGCCGCGTTTCCTGTTGGAGATCGCGCTGGTGCGAATGGCTTCCATGCCCCGTGCCGTCGATGTGGGAGAACTGTTAGTGCACCTGCAACGAATGGAGAACAAAGTCGCACGTCCGGTTGCGAAAACCACGGCAGCTGCATCGCCGCAAACACCGACCGCTACCGAGTCTCTAAGTTCGAGGGACGACAAGGTGGTTGCTTCGGCGCCCAGCGCCGAGTCGGTTTTGACAGGTGAATTTACGCTGGAAACCATCCGCGAGCGGTGGGACGCGCTGGTGGCGAAGGTGCAGGTGTCGCAAAAAACCTTAGGCATATTCTTGAAGTTAGCCCAACTGGTTTCATTTGACGGCAAGGTCCTCAAGATTGCATACTCGAGCGAAGATCGTTTCCCCATGAGCCAGGTCGTGGACAACCGTGCAGCGCTTGAAAAGGCGTGTGAGGAGCTATGGGGACAGTCTTTTCGTTTGCAATGCGAGGAGACCCAGTTTGCGACTGCTCAGGACGAGCCGAAGAAAGTAGTCAATTCCTCGGATCCCACCGTCAAGTCTGTCCTCGATACCTTCGACGGAGAGGTTGTCTGAGGAATAATGGGTCCGATGCCGCTGCAGGAGTTGGTCAAATCATTGGCGAGGTTGCCGGGCATAGGTCCGAAGACGGCCCAACGACTGGCTTATTACATCGTCAAACGATCCCGGGAAGAGGCTGAATTGCTTGCCAGATCTATCCTCGACGCCAAAGATAAGATCGCTTACTGCAAGGTGTGTTACAACTTCGCCGATATAGATCACGAACGCTGCCAGGTGTGTCTCGATGGCCGCCGCGACCAACAGACCATTTGCGTGGTCGAAGACGCCAACGACGTGCTGGTGCTGGAACACAATCATCTGGTCTACGGGGTGTATCACGTTCTGGGCGGGAAGCTTTCCCCTCTGGACGGTATAGGTCCGTCCGATCTCCGCATCCATGAACTGGTCGACCGCGTGCAAAGCGGTGATGTTGAAGAAGTAATACTGGCGTTGAACGCCAGTATCGAAGGCGAGGCTACCGCTGAATTCATTCAGCGGCAGCTGGGTTCTCACACTAAGGTAACTCGATTGGCTCGGGGATTACCCGTTGGTGCGGATCTGGACCTGGCCGATAAAGTTACACTTGCTCACGCCCTCGAAGGGCGCCAAGCGTTCTGAATATGGTGTCGGCGTGAACTATCGGGGGTTGATCAACTGGCCGAACGTCCTGACGACCTTGAGGATCGGTTTAACGCCTTTGTTCGTATTCATGCTTCTTGCCGAAGCGTGGTACTGGCAGTCGTTTGCGTTTTTCGTCTTCGGAGCCGCTTCACTGACTGACTTTTACGACGGGAAGCTCGCGCGATCGGGTAACAGCGAAACCTCCGTGGGCAGATTCCTAGATCCCCTCGCTGACAAGATTCTCGTTACCTCAGCCCTGCTTGTCCTCGTATTTCGGCAGCTGGTCAGCATCTGGTTGGTGGTTCCGATCATCGCCAGAGATGCGATGATCACTGGTCTTAGGTTGTACGGGATCTGCCGTGGACGCCAAATGATAACATCGAGATTGGCTAAATGGAAAACCGCTGTTCAGTTGGTGTCTGTGATTTTCCTGCTCTTTGTAATGGCTCTTCAAGAGATCATAGCTCGTTTTCACGGTAACGCGATTCCGCTTGATCATGGCCACCTCCAGTTGCTCGCCAACGGCCTGATATCCGCAGTCCTCTTGCTCACCCTGCTGTCTGGGTTCCACTATCTCATCCGCCGCCAAGTCTATCTCTCTTAGTTTGGCAGAAGGAGAACCACCGGTCTGACCAGACTGATCGCTACGCTGCTCTACACCGGATATGCCCCAATCGCTCCTGGTACGGCGGGTAGTGCACTGAGTGCCGTAGTTTACTATTTTTTCTGTGCGTCTATTGGGGTGATCGACTGGTTTATCATCCTAGTGATTACCTTCGTCGTCGGCGTGTATGCTGCGGACAGAATGTCCAAGGAATGGGGACCCGACCCGGGTCGGGTGGTAGCCGATGAAGGCATCGGATACCTAATGACAGTTGCCTTCTTGCCCCACAATATGTGGACGGCGGTGTTGGGTTTTGTGCTCTTCAGGATCTTGGACATCTGGAAACCATTTCCAACCCGAACGCTGGAAAGGTTGCCCGGAGGCTGGGGCATCGTGGCCGACGATGTCATGGCCGGCATCTACGGAAACCTCGTCCTTCGCGCACTTATCCCCGTAGTGGGAATTTGTTGATAAATTCATTGGCTGATTAATGGGAAAATCGAGTAACGGAAAAGACGATAAGTCCGACAAAACCTTATCGCTGGAGCTTGCCATCAGTCAGATCGAGCGTCAGTACGGCAAGGGATCGATCATGCGCCTCGGAGATCAAGTTGGTATCGTGGCCGTCGAATCGATTCCCACCGGTTCGATTGCATTAGATGCGGCCCTCGGAATCGGCGGATTGCCCAAAGGCCGTATCGTCGAGATCTACGGTCCCGAGGGCGCAGGCAAGACGATGCTATCGCTGCATGCCGTCCGCGAAGCACAGCGAGAAGATGGCACCGCCGCATTCGTCGATGCCGAACATGCACTGGATTTGAGTTTCGCGCGTCGCATCGGCGTAGATGTCGACAGTCTCATCATCTCGCAACCAGACAGCGGTGAACAAGCGTTGGAGATCGTCGAGACCCTCGTACGCAGTGGCGCGTTCGATATCATCGTAGTCGACTCCGTCGCTGCCCTAGTGCCCCAAGCTGAGCTCGATGGCGAGATGGGTGACGCCCACATGGGGCTCCACGCGCGTTTGATGTCGCAGGCGCTCCGCAAGCTCGCCGGTTCGATAAATCGTTCAAAAACCTGTGTCATTTTCCTCAACCAGTTGCGGACCAAAATAGGAGTGATGTTCGGTAACCCCGAAACGACAACCGGAGGCCGGGCTTTGCCTTTTTATTCATCGGTGCGACTGGATATCCGACGAATCGCGCGAATAAAGGATGGAGAGAATGACATCGGCAGCCGAACCAGGGTCAAAGTGGTGAAAAACAAGCTAGCGCCCCCGTTTCGCGAAGCCGAATTCGATATCATCTATACTGGCGCTCGAATTGGCTTCTCGCGCGAGGGAGACCTACTGGATATCGGTGTTCAGAAAGGTCTGGTGCAAAAGAGCGGAGCTTGGTTTTCGTACGATGGTGAGCGACTTGGTCAAGGGCGTGAGCAAGCCAAGTCTTTTCTCATCGAGCGTCAGGAGATCGCAACCGGGCTTGAGAAACGGCTGCGGGACGAACTCGGGCTTACCAGCCAAGATCCCTAGTTGCGTCGTTGCCAGTTGGATTAGACGACCCGGCTGGCGATACCTGGCTCTGCAACCGCCGTCAACGATCCCACAATAAGCGATATGGCTGCACACAAAGTCCAGCAGACGCGCCAGAGAGCACTGGCGCTGATTGCAAAGCAGGATCGCACCGTCGCTGAGGTTCGGCGCCATCTTACTCGTTTCGCGGATGTTGCAACTGTCGAAACCGTGATCGTTGATCTCGTTCGCATGAGGCTGGTTGATGATCGGGCGTTTGCGCGGCGTTGGATAGAAAGACGGCTCGGAAAGCCGTTCGGCAATGGAAAATTCGCCGAAGAACTATCAAAAAAAGGCGTAGAGGAGTCCATAGTAACAGATATATTGGAAGAGTTCGGCGAGCAGCTGGAATCGGGTTGGGCTGCTGTAAACTTGCTGCACCGGCAGGCGCATCGATACTCCAACCTTGATGAGGAAAAGGCACGCCGGCGCATGTACGGTCTGTTGGCAAGACGCGGTTTCGATAACGACACGACGGTCGAAGCCGTAGATCAAGTATTGAAGGAAATACAGCAGAATGAAATCCAGCGAGATTAGAGAGAGCTTCCTGCGTTTCTTTGAGGGTCACGGGCACCGTCGGGTGCCCAGTGCACCGGTAGTACCATTAGACGACCCTACTCTCTACTTCACCAATGCCGGCATGAATCAATTCAAGGACGTTTTTCTTGGACTTGGAAAGCGGGATTATACAAGAGCAGTCGACTCACAGAAGTGCATCCGTGTCTCCGGTAAGCACAATGACTTAGAGGAAGTGGGTGTCAGTCCGGGGCATCACACTTTTTTCGAGATGCTAGGCAATTGGTCGTTCGGCGATTACTTCAAGAATGAGGCAATTGAATGGGCATGGACGCTCGTGACCGAGCATTGGGGCCTTGAAAAGGAGCGGCTTTGGAGTACGGTTTTCGAGGGTGACGTTGCCGACGGACTAGCTGCTGATGAAGAGGCGGAACGGTTGTGGCTGGAGGCCACCGATCAGTCCGAAGAACGAGTTGTCAGACTGCCGGCAAAAGACGTCTTCTGGGAAATGGGAGCGACGGGTCCTTGTGGTCCGTCATCAGAACTGCACTATTATCTTGGTGACGATCTCAGCAAACAGACCGCCGAAGCTCTGCAGAACGAAGAGGGCGATTTTCTCGAGATATGGAACCTGGTCTTCATACAGTTCAACCGCGACGAAGACGGCACGCTTCATTCGCTTCCGGCCAAACATGTCGATACCGGGATGGGCCTCGAGCGCATAAGCAGAATCTTGCAAAAGGTTGAATCGAATTACGATACCGATGTCTTCCAGCCACTCATTGAGCGCATCGCCGACCTAACCAAGAGAGAATATGCCGGTGAGCAGGTCGTGCCGATGCGGGTCATCGCTGACCACGTGCGCGCTTTGACCTTTGCAATCGCCGACGGCGCGTTACCCGCCAACGACGGGGCGGGTTATGTCTTGCGCCGCATCTTGCGAAGGGCCGCCCGTTATGGACGTCAACTCGATCAACACGAACCCTTCATATACAAACTCGCCGCCACCACCGCCGACCTTCTGGGGGATACCTATCCGGAGATTGTTGCCAAGACTGACCACATCGCCATGGTGATCGAATCGGAGGAGGAGAGTTTCGGCAGGACCTTGGACCGGGGGTTGGAGATCTTCGAGCGGCTGAACCAGAAGAACGAGATTTCCGGGGCCGATGCGTTTCTACTGTACGATACCTTCGGGTTCCCCTTGGATCTAACCGAATTGATGGCTCGGGAGCGCGGTTTGCACGTAGACGTGCACGGTTTTCAAGCGGAGTTGGAAAACCAGCGCCAGCGTGGCCGCAAGGCGAGCCGAAGTCAGTTTTCAGCCACGGAAGGTGTTGCGGACGTCTTGGTCGAGAACCACTCTGATTTCGTCGGTTACGACGAGCTGCAAACAGAGAGCACCATCGTTTTCTGCGGTTCGGAAGCAGATGACGGCACATTGCAGATCTTTTTGGATCGGTCGCCGTTTTACGCCGAATCCGGGGGACAAATTGGCGATCGCGGGACGTTGGAAGGATCCGGTTTTAAAGTGGAGATTATCGACACCGTCAAAGGTAGGGGAGGGATTGTGCACCTCGGGCGCTTAGCTGCGGGTGAGGTGGTCTCCGTCCAAGGAGCCGTGAAAGCCAGTGTAGATCCTGAGCGGCGCCTTGGTGCGGCCCGCCACCACAGCTCGACTCATCTATTACACGAAGTATTGCGCCGGGTCCTTGGCACGCACGTGGCCCAGATGGGGTCCCTGGTGACGTCCGAACGGCTGCGATTCGACTTCTCCCACTTCCACCACATCGAAACGACACAGCTGGAAGAAATCGAATCGATGGTGAACGAGGAGATTCGGGCCGACCACGAAATCTTAACCTTTGAGGAAGAACTGGACAAAGCCAAATCGATGGGAGCTAAAGCCCTTTTTGGTGAGAAATACGACGAACGGGTTCGCGTCGTCCGCATCGGCGATTTCAGTCTCGAACTCTGCGGTGGAACCCATGTAAGCTCAACCGGTGAAATAGGACGTTTCGATCTGATTTCCGAAAGCGGCGTTGCGGCTGGTACACGACGCGCCGAGGCACTAACTGGCACTGCGGCCGAGGCCGCCGCCCGTGATCAACGGAGTACGCTGGCGCAATTGGGAGATCTGCTCAACAGTCAAGACTATGGGATGCTGCCGCAGCAAATCGAAGAGCTGTTGCAGCGACAACGCGATACCGAACGTCAACTTGTTGAAATCCAACAGCAGATCGCTGGACAGCGGGGCGCGCAGTTGGCGGACGATGTCGTTGACGTCGAAGGTGTCAAAGTAGTCGCTGGCCGCGTCGAGAGCACTGATGTCTCCAGTTTGCGCTCTCTGGCAGACAGCTTGCGCCAGGAAATAGGGTCGGGACTTGGGGTAATCGGCACCACGGTGGAAGGAAAGGTGGCATTGGTGGCCGTTGTTACCGACGACCTTATCGAGCAACAGGGATTGCGGGCAGGAGACATCGTCAAGGCTGTGGCACAACTGGTGGGTGGCTCAGGAGGTGGCAAACCGCATTTTGCTCAGGCCGGTGGCAAATACGTGGAGAAGCTTGACGAAGCACTGGCATCGGTCCCTGAGATTGTACGTCAACATATGCCAAAATAATGGCCAATTCCCGCATACTCGATTATCTGCTAGAAATTTGCCGACGCCGAGGAGCTGGATTCCTCACCCTTCTTGATCCTGACCGCCTATCTGCAGAAGAATTGGTGCAACGGGCCACAGCTTGCGCGGCCGCAGGCGCCGATGCCATTCTGGTGGGAACGAGCTTGATGCTCTCTGATCACGCGACGGTGTTCAAGCGGATAAAAGGGGAGGTAGACATCCCGGTGATCATTTTTCCGGGCAGCGTTGGCCAAATTGTGCCAACGGCAGACGCTATTCTGTTCCTGTCCCTGATCAGCGGCCGTAACCCAGAATTGCTCGTCGGGCAACACGTGAAAGCGGCGCCATTGCTGAAGGAGTATGGTATCGAAGCGATTCCTACGGGCTACATCTTGGTCGAATCTGACGCGTTCACTTCGGTGGAGTTCATGAGCAATACGCGTCCTGTCCCACGATCCAAAAACGACATCGCGATGGTACACGCGCTGGCGGCTGAGTACCTGGGAATGCGGTTGGTGTATCTGGAAGCCGGAAGTGGCGCCAATGAGCCCGTTCCTGATGAAATGGTGCAGGCGGTCGTCGAATACATCTCGCTGCCAGTGATCGTCGGCGGTGGAATCCGGGACCCGGACGCGGCAAGCTCAAAAGTCAACATGGGCGCCAAATTCGTGGTGACCGGTACCGCGGTAGAAAACGACCCGGGTTGCCTGCGTGAGATCGGGTCGGCGGTACATTCACGTGGTTGAATCTCCGCCAGACGTTTTGCGATGTTGGTCGATATCCACAGCCATCCGTTACTAGGTTTGGACGATGAGGCCAAATCCGCCGATGCGTCCTTGGCCATGTTACAACAAGACTGGACGGACGGCATTGGAACTGCGGTGTGTAATGCCCCATTTGCGGCCGAAAGATGAACAGGTTCGAGTGGCTCTGCACGAACGGTGATTCACTGAGCCTTGTGACCGTCTCGCTGCTGCTTGCATTCCGATCGCGATCCACTCGGGAGCGGAGATCGGATTCCGGTTCAATATGTCCCGAGAGATATGAACTGGCCTTTTGCCGCATCTTGCCAGTCGCTTCAGTTTGCGAGTTCGAGATGCCTCCGAATTGTCGTTGGATCGGGACTAGGTCGACTTGGTTGCCAGCGGTGCGCCAAGATCTCGAGCCGTCTGTTCGGTCTCTCGGCTGCTAGATGCGGGTTGGAGAGCTGGTCGATGAAGAGGAAAGAATTCGGTTTTGTGAGACAACCCCCTACCAGATTATCTAAGGGGACGAGATAGAGGTTCGAAATGTCGGGGCTTTTTGCCAACAGAGCAGAAGTCGCCTATTAGGCGGCCTTAGAAATGTTTTAGGAAAACTGGGAGCGGACTGCATGATCGCCGAAACCGTCATTATAAAAAATCCTCTCGGGATCCACGCTAGGCCGGCAGCATTTTTCGTCCAGACGGCGGCAAAGTTCAAGTCGGACATTTATCTGTCTAAAGGAGAAGTGCAGCGCATAAACGGGAAGAGCGTCATGGGCGTCATGATGCTAGCCGCCGAACAAGGTTCCGAGGTTGTCATCGAAGCAGACGGCGCGGACGAAGCGCAGGCCGTAGGCAAGTTGGCGGCATTGTTGGGTAACAACTTCGAGGCACAAACCTGATGTACAAACTGCTGGAAGGTATCGCGGCTTCTCCCGGCGTGGGCATTGGCCGGGCTTTCATCTACAACAAGGAGATGCCCCACATCTCCGAGCGCAAGATCCCCGCAAGCCGGGTGGAAGCCGAGGTCGACCGTTTCCGCAACACGTTGCGCCAGGCTGGCGACGAAATACGTCGGACGCGACGTATGGTGGAGATGGAGCACGGCACGGAGCTCGCGCAAATCTTCGATGCTCAGTTGCTGATGCTGGAGGATTCCCAGGTGCTGCGGGAGACCGAGGCATTGATTCGCGAACGACGTTATTCCGCCCAGCGTGCGTTTTCCCAATCACTCGAAAAACTTAAAAATACCTTCGAAGATATCAAAAACGAATATCTGCGGGCCCGTCTGAGCGATGTGGTCGACATCGAGAGCCAAGTGCTGATTCGGCTGGGAGGCGGCGAACTCCAAGCCCTGCACGCTGTGCGAGCAAATACCGTCGTCGTAATTCATGAGCTCCTGCCCTCCGAATCGGTTCAGCTGGCGGGGCGGTTGGTGAAAGGTCTGGTAACCGAAGTTGGCGGAGCTACGTCACATGCCAGCATCATCACGCGCTCGATGTTGTTGCCGGCGGTGGTTGGTACTCAAGACGGCTGCTCTCAGATTAAATCAGGCGACCTAGTTATTGTGGACGGTACGCAGGGTGTCGCGCATGTGAACCCGGAACCCGAAGTTGTCCGATTTTACCGAAATGAGCTGCGCCGCCAACTCAAGCGCGAACGGGATCTCAGCTCTCGTCGTGAGCTCCCAGCGATCACCAGAGATGACCACGAAATGGTCTTGATGGCCAACATCGACGTACCCAACGAGGTGCAGTTGGCGATTGACAACGGCGCCCGCGGCGTGGGTATGTACCGGACGGAGTTTCTGTATCAGGGGTATCGACTTCCCACCGAAGAAGAGCAGTTTGCTGCATATAGTGAAATCGTCGAAGCCCTGGCGCCGAACCCGGTGATCATCCGCACCATAGATCTTGGCGGCGACAAGCTTGCCCACGCCTTGGACGTCGTGCCAGAGGCAAATCCGTTTTTGGGTTGGCGGGGGATACGGATTTGTTTGGACACTCCCGATCTGTTCAGGGCACAACTGCGTGCCCTTTTACGCGCTGGCGTTCATGGCGACGTCCAGATCCTCTTCCCAATGATTTCGGGTTTTGACGAACTGCAGCGCGCGCGAGCCGCATTGGAGGCGGTGAAATACGAACTTCGATCCGAGGGTCTGCCCTTCCAGGAAGACGTTAAGGTCGGCATCATGATCGAGGTGCCGTCGGTTGCCTTGATGGCAGACTGTTTCTCAAACGAGGTGGATTTCATGAGCTTGGGAACCAACGATCTCACTCAGTACGCTTTGGCGGTTGATCGCGGCACGGCGCGAGTGGCTGACCTTTACGATCCGTTTCATCCAGCGGTGCTGAAGTTGATGAAGATGGTAGCGGATACCGGAACAGCACGGCAAACCCCGGTCAGCATCTGTGGGGAATTGGCTGGGGATCCACGCGCGGTTCTGCTTTTGGTAGGTCTTGGAATTGAGATACTCAGCATGAGTCCCGGTCTCATTCCGGAAGTCAAGGAAGTTATACGCGCGGGCAGTCGGACTGAAGCCGAACGAATAGCAGGAGATTGTCTGGAAATGGAAAGTGGCAAGAAGGTACGCAAGTATCTACATGAGGCCATGGGGAAATACCTCGAAGACGTTCCTTTTTCCAAATCACTAGATAGTGACGACCCGGAGTTCAGCTGATGGCTGTAGCGGCAGACCGCACCTGGGCCGTAATTCCAGTGGCTGGGTCGGGTAAGCGGCTCAGGCCGCACACCTACACGCGTCCAAAGCCGCTGTTGAGCGTTGCCGGCCAACCGATCATTGGCCATATTTTGGACCAACTCGCGCATTTTGGGATACGCAAAATCGTACTTGTCGTCGGGTTTATGGGTGAGTTGATCGTCGACTACGTCCTTAGGCGCCGTGATTTTGAAATCGTCGAAAGCATCGTGCAACCTGAGCAGCTGGGGTTGGGTCACGCCACTTTGCTAACGCGCCCGATCGTCGGAGACGACCCGATGATGGTTGTCTACGGCGACACCATTTTCGAATGTGATTTGTCGGCGGTGATGGAGCGTGGTGAGGACGGCAGTATCGGCGTCAAACAGGTGTCTGATCCGAGTCGATTCGGCGTGGTCGTAGAAGAGGGTGGTAGGGTTACCAAGCTGGTCGAAAAGCCGGACAGTTTCGTTTCCGATCTGGCGATCGTTGGCGTGAATACGGTTGTCCGCAGCGATCTGCTTTTTGATTGTTTGCAATCGATGGTGGACTGCGATCAGCGTACGCGTGGGGAGTACCAGCTCACAGATGGCTTCCAAATCATGGTGGAGCGCGGGGCACATCTGGGTTGCTTCACCATCGATCAATGGTTCGATTGTGGTACGCAGGAAGCGCTTCTGGCCACCAATCGGTATATGCTACAGGGCGCTACTCGACCAGTTCACGCTGAGCAAACGGTGGTTTTACCCCCAGTTCATATTGACTCATCAGCCGAGATAACCGGGTCGGTGGTTGGCCCCTACGTTTCTATAGGAGCTGGCGCAAAGGTTTCGTCCGCCGTGATTCGGAACTCGATTCTGGGTGAGCAGGCCACCGTGCAGGATGTGGTTCTTCAGGATTCGATCGTGGGATTCCAAGCGGCGGTGGTAGGTTCCGCAAGTAGCTTAAACGTCGGCGATAGGTCGGAGATTCGCCAATAATCGGTTTAGCATCGGTTTCCAAGTATTAACATCATCAAGGAGCAATAATGTCGAGATTTTTGTTTACCTCTGAGTCGGTTTCGGAGGGCCACCCGGACAAAGTGGCCGACAAAGTATCGGATGCCATTCTGGACGCGATGTTGGCACAGGACCCCCAATCACGTGTGGCCTGCGAAACGCTGGTGACTACTGGGCAGGTTGTCATAGCAGGGGAAATTACCACCCGTGCTCAGGTGGATATTCAGCGCATCGTTCGCGAAGCCATCAAGGAAATCGGTTACACCAAACCTGAATATGGCTTTGATTACCACTCGTGTGGTATAATGATCGCCTTGGACCGACAATCCCCCGATATTTCTCAAGGTGTCGACGAAAGCTCCGGTCTACACGACGAACAGGGAGCTGGTGACCAAGGCATGATGTTCGGCTATGCCTGCCGCGAGACGCCACAGTTGATGCCGCTGCCCATCATGCTCTCTCACCGTTTGTTATTGGAGCTGTCTCACCTGCGCAAGCGGAACAAGCTCAAATACTTACGACCCGATTCCAAATCCCAGGTCACGGTGGAGTACCTGAACGGCAAACCGCAGCGGGTGGACACGGTCGTTATCTCTACGCAACACGACCCCGAAGTGACTCACGGTCGAATCAGGCGAGATATTATCAACGGCCTCATTAAAAAGGTGGTCCCTTCCAAATTTCTCGACAAAAACACCGTTTATCACGTGAACCCGACGGGTCGTTTCGTCGTAGGTGGCCCCCACGGTGATTGCGGTCTAACCGGCCGCAAGATCATCGTCGATACCTATGGTGGAATGTGCCCGCACGGAGGCGGTGCATTCTCCGGAAAGGATCCTACAAAGGTTGATCGCAGCGCCCACTATATGGCTAGGTACATGGCCAAAAACATCGTTGCGGCCCGGCTGGCAACTCGGTGCCAGGTGCAACTGGCATACGCAATCGGCGTCGCCCAGCCAGTATCGGTGCTGGTGGACACGTATGGCACGGGAAAACTCGCTGACGAGGCGATCGCTGATGTAGCTTCCGAGGTGTTCGAATTGACCCCAAAGGGGATCATCCGGCACCTCAAACTCCGGCGCCCGATCTATTCGGCGACCGCAGCATATGGGCATTTTGGCCGTAGCGGTGCTGGATTTCCCTGGGAAACAACCGATAAGGTTAAAACCTTGAAGCGTTTGGTGGGGACCCTCTAAATCGACAGCTCTCGATGATCATCTAGTAGTCTTTGCGCAAAGGGTGGTCGAAATTTGGGCGCTCTTGGGGGAATCTCCACCTCCGTTGATCGGTCGATCAGAATGCAGAAAAGTATTCCACAGGCGACCACAAAAGCATATATTATGCCTCTATTTTTCGACTAGCACCAAGCCTCGAAAGGAGACGCACCATGGACAGGGCGCGATGCTCCTGGGTACCGCGATTCTGGAAGACATTTGGCGCCGGTGGTTTCGGCCTCCTAACCGTCTTGTTTGTACAGTGCACGGTGAAACAACCCCAGGTACCTAGTACGGAATTCACTATCAGCATTCCGGTCGCCGATGATCTTACTACCATCGAACAAGTAGCAGCGGATCGCTCGGATTTCCTGCAGATAAGTGGATCCGATAATAATCGTCGTATGGCGCTCGATTTTAGCACCGATGAAGCCCGACGTGAGCGGGTGGGTGACCGACTTACGATAGGAACAACTGCAACACCATTCAGTAGCGAGATCCCAGATATCGATATCCAGCTGCCTCCTCTGCCCGGGGTCTCTATTCCGGTTGTTCTGCCTTCAACGAGAGGACAAGAAGTGGAAGTGGATCTCGATCCTATCTCGGGGACAGAAAGCATCGAAACCGGCATCTCGGATCCTTTAGTGGTTACCCGGGGCCTAATAAGCGTGACCCTTACCAACGGGCTGCCCTTGGGCATGGAGACCTTTGCCCTCAGCCTGTTAGGCGGGACCGCGACCTTCAAAAACCTGCCTGCGGGTGAAACGTCGACACAACCGCTCAAGATGACTAACGCCATTATCGGCGGTCAGATTGATATTGGCTTTGAGCTCGAGACAATCACCGAAACGCTGGCGCTTTCGGGTGACCCCGCAAGTATCGACATAGAGCTCCAGTTCACCGAGCTCGTCGTCATCGTACCACCCCAGGATTTTGGTATACCTGAGTCGGCCATCGCCATTCCCACCGATCAGATCGCCGTCGAAACTGCTACCTTCACCAAAGGCCGTCTCGATTTTGACATCACCAACAACACTTCCTTCGGCATCCGCACGCTCAATCTCAGTATGCGCGAACTGAGGCGTCCCAGCGGCGAAAGCTTAAAGTTTGGAATCGATCGGTCGCTTTCGACGGCGACGACTGCGACCGCTTCGACGGGCGACTTGGCCGGGGCCCAATTCGCGCCAGATGATCCCGGCGAGTTACTCATGTCGTTCGTAGGTGCTACAGATCAGATGGAGGTCTCGGTGCCGTTTGTCAGTCGCAACAACACGATCAATGTAGTTGCCCGCACCGATAGCTTCGTGTTCGGAGAGGTCACAGGTTCCATACAGAACATCAACATGCCGATCGATCCGCTGAGCACCACGGTCGATTTTCCCGAAGGTTTGGACCAAGTTGCCATCGATCAAGCCATCGCAAAGGTGTTCTTGCAATCGGCGGTTAATTTGCGTAGTGCGATCAACGTTAGGATAAAAGGCACCAGCAAATCGGGAATTACCGAGACTATAAATATTCCCGCTACGTTCGAGCGTGGCACACCGGAGGCGCCGACCTCAGAGATCATCGAGGTCGACCCGGACGACCTGAAAAGATTTCTCAATAACCTGCCAACCGACATCCAAGTTTTCCCGGACGTGAGTATCGGCAGCGGCGATTCGGGTGAATCGATCGCAGCGGATCATTGGGTTCAGATCGACAGTGTCGTCTTCAACGCACCGGCCCGCTTTGAGATCCGCAATGATACCCAGATCCGGCCAGCCCCACAGCGTCAGAACCTTGAAGACGAAGAAGCTCGTCAGCGTATTTCAAACAACCTTGTAAGTGCTTCGGTGTTCACCAACATCGAGAACCATCTTCCGATCGGTATAAGAGTGCGGCTTATGGTGTCTCCTAATCAGGACGAGGTGTATACAAATCCGATTCTGACAATTCCTCGAAGTACTGAGGAACCTTTCATGGTACCAGCCGCACCGGTTGACGCAAACGGGCGAGTCACGCAAAGCCGCTTTGAACCACCTGTCGGGCAATCTGCGCGCGACGTCACGATGACGTCTGAAGAAGTGTTGGTCTTTCTGCAACCGGGGGGTGTTTGGACGGGCGTTTTGGTTGAGCTGGATGCCACCGGTGGCATCGTCGAGTTGTTCGCCAGCGACTTTGTCAAAGTTCAGGCAGCTGCTCGCGTGATTATGGAACTTAACGAAGATCTGGTTGAATAGAGGTCGGGGAGAAATAATGAAAACCACTAGATACTTAGCCATCGCGGCATTCTTCATGTCTAGCGTTTCCTCGTTCGGGGTTATGCGCGACACTGATCCCAGGGCTATGGCCCTCGGCCAAGCCTATACTGCGCTTGCGCGGGGACCCGAGGCGGTTTTTTGGAATCCGGCTAACCTGGCCCTCAGTGGAAGTCCCAACTTCCAGTGGACACTTGCTGGTGCGGGGTTTGCAATTATAACCGAGAATAACAGCTTTTCGGTTTCCACCTACAACGACAACTTCACTGAATCCAATGGCAACGTTTCCCCTACCCGGGGCACGAAATACTTCATCAGCGATGAGGACAAAGACGACATCCTCAGCGACATTCCGGGTGAAGGTCTCAAGATGAACTTCGAGTTTGAACCCTTCTTAGCGCTGGGTATCCCGATCAATGGCGGCGTTGCGTTTCCGATGCCGTGGGGAGTGAAGTCAGCGGTAGCACTCGGTTTTACCACCGGGTTTGAAGGGGAGATCCCTAAGGACGTGTTCGAGATCTTTCTTCGTGGCAACGAGTTCGACTTCGCCCGCGAGGATGCCGGTCGATCTCCGGGATACGATATCTCCGACTGGGATGGTTCGGGTTGGGGGTTGGCCAGTTTGAATATCGCCGGTGCTAAAGCTTGGATGCCCTCCCAACTCAACCCCTATTTGAGCGAGTTCACAATCGGAGCTACACTCAAGTTGGTGGGCGGTGGGTACGGCGAAGTCATAAAGTCCGGCGGTACCGGACTGGTTTCGAGACTAGACGGGACTGATGTCGACATGTTTTTGGAGACGCAAAGCGGCGTTGGATATGGTGCGGGTCTCGATTTTGGCATTGCGGGTGTCTCGAAGAATCGCAAGATAACCGGCAGCATTGGGGTGCTTAATCTCTTGGACGCCTACTCGTGGTCCGTGAAGGCACAGCAGGATTCCATATTCGTAATGGCAACGGACCTGCGCGCGACTCGTTTTATGGATCCGGACCAACAGAATATTGAAGAAGCTCTGGACAATCCAAAAAAGTGCACCGGGCTCAACGATCGACGCGACGTGGAATACTCCACTGATTGCACCGGTGATGTGGTCTTGAGAGCCAAACAGGGTGAAGAGAGCTTTTCCCGATCTCTGCCGGCGATGCTCAGAATCGGGGGTGCTTACCAGTTGATGTCCAAATTGACTGTGGCAGGCAACTACGATCAGGCGTTTACGAGTGGATTCGGCATTACCACTACACCAAGGTTGTCTGCTGGAGCAGAATATCGCCTTGTACCCTGGTTTTCTTCTAGAGCCGGCTTCACATTAGGTGGGCGCAGCAATGGCTCTGCCATCGGCATTGCATTTGGCCCATTCAAGGCCTGGCGCACGCAGTTCGAATTTATGGACTTCGCTTTTGTCACACGGGGTGGTTTCTTGCCCGGGATCTCGAAAGGCACGGCAATATCGTTGCAAGTATTTCGTTTCAGCCTGATCTGATATCGCTTCGACCACCACTCTCTACATTTCGTTATTTCATAACTTATAAACATCCAGTAATATTAGAGGCCGGCGATAGTCGGCCTCTTTTTTCTTGTTGCAAAATTCTGAAAAACCACTGAAGACAAGTCGGGACTACCCAGAGCCTAATTGCTGCAATTATCGTTTCAGTCACTATCCCTAAGGTCACCAAATCGATGTAGTCAATCGCGGCCGCACCTGAGGCCGGCATGTTAGACGTTGGTTCGTCTTAGATTAACGGCGGATCGGACGAGGGCCCGCCACGAAATAATCGAAGATGTGCAATTCGTCGAGATCTGCGGCCGGCGCGAAAACCTGGAACCATTGTCTCGAACCTACGTCTTTTCTTGGTGAATGAAGACATGGCCGCCGTTTCATAAATCCGCATTCCTGTAGCACAATTGTTATAAAGAAAGGCCAACGTTATGTGTAAACGTCTCGCAATCACCATACTCGC